>JANMEM010000402.1:0-7740 GCA_031376985.1 Hyphomicrobiales bacterium | reverse complement strand
GCCAGTTCGTCAAAACGAATGGTGGCCATGGCCGCATCCAACGGTTTTGCCCGCGCATGGGAGCGCACAAGTTTCAGCAACAGCGCATCTGTTGTGGCGGGCGAAGGCACGGCCATGGAGCGGGACTATGATGGTCACGGGGCTTCGCATTTTGAAGATATGGAATCTCCTGAAAAAATTGGAACCACGGCTGGTGAACGCGCCGTTGCAAGATTGAACCCGCGCAAGATCGCGTCACAACGGATTCCGGTATTGTATGATCGTCGCGTCGCCAGTTCGCTTGTTGGTCACTTGCTCGGCGGCATCAATGGTTCATCAATTGCGCGGGGCACAAGTTTTCTGAAAGAAGATTTGGGCAAGGTCTTATTCGCTCCCAATGTCACTTTGGTCGAAGACCCGCATCGTTTGCGTGGCCCGGCGTCACGGCCTTGCGATGGCGAAGGATTGCCAACGGTGAAGCGCAACATCATCGACCAAGGTGTGCTGACGACGTGGATCATGGATTTGCGGGCAGCGCGGCAACTCGGACTTCCGCCGACGGGTCACGGTGCGCGTGGTCTCACATCTCCCCCCTCAGCATCGACGTCGAATATTCATATGGAAGCGGGTGGTCGAAGTCCTGATGAGATGATGAAAGATTTTGGTACGGGTTTGCTGGTCACAGAATTCATAGGTTCCACCATCAACATGGTCACAGGCGATTACTCGCGTGGTGCCTCAGGTTTCTGGATTGAAAACGGCGAGAAGGCCTATCCGGTGAGCGGTATCACAGTTGCAGGCAATTTGCGCGACATGTTCAAGGCGCTGGAGCCCGCATCGGACTTGATTTTTCGGGGTGGCATGAATGTGCCGTCCTGTTTCCTCGGTGAAATGACAATTGCGGGACTCTGAGATGGATGATCTGACACTGCTACTGCGGACCATGCGGGAGGCAGGAGCAATCGCCCTGAGCTTTCACAACAGGAATCCCAAAATCTGGAACAAGCCTGACGGCACCGTGGTGACTGAAGCTGACATCGCCGTTGATGCAATGCTGAAAAATACAATCAATCAATCAAGGCCTGATGATGGCTGGTTGTGCGAAGAAAGTGAAGACACGCCCGCGCGGTTGTCCAAATCGCGGCTGTGGATTGCCGATCCCATTGATGGCACACGCGCCTTTTCCGAGGCCCGGGAATTCTGGGGCACTGGCATGGCGCTGATTGAAAGCGGCCAGCCCGTCATGGGGGCCATTTACTGTCCGGTTGAAGATGTGATGTACCATGCCGTCAAAGGTGGCGGCGCTTTCAGCAATGGCCAACGCCTACCCAAAGCTGACAGCAATGGACCCGTGATTATTCCGCGAAAATTAAGCGCCAGCATGGATGCTGCGGGCATTGCGTCACAAATCGGATCAACACTGCCACTGCTTTTGCGCTTTGCCGCAGTTGCCGACGGGCGACATGCGGGTGCAGTTTCAATCGGCAACAAGAACGACTGGGATATTGCGGCCGGACATTTGATGGTGACGGAAACGGGCGGCAGCGTGACGGACCAACACGGCCAGCCACTGGTTTATAACAAACCGAATCCATGGCAATTGGGTATTGTTGCAGCGCAACAAAAATGGCACGATGGGATTCTAGCAGCAGTGGGGAAACTCTGATGGCCAAAGTCGCGGCGAAAAAAGAACAATTGATCCACCTTGTCTTCGGCGGTGAATTGACCGATGTCACCGATATCACGTTCAAGGATCTGGCGACTTTGGACGTCGTCGGCTTTTTTCCGAACTACGCAACTGCCCATCAAGCCTGGCAAGGCAAAGCCCGAGAAACCATTGATAACGCGCAGATGCGATATTTCATTGTGCATCTGCACCGATTGCTCGATCCGGCGGTGGAAGATTGAGCGTGCTTCGAGGCTCGCAAGGGCTCGCACCTCAGCATGAAAAAGATCTGATATGAACCCCTCACCCTGAGGTGCCCGCGCCTCTTCGCGGGCCTCGAAGGGTGCGCGGCTTTACAGTTCGCCAGCCGATTGCAACATTGCAAGACGCGTCGACGCCAGCGCCTCACGCACACTTAAAACCCGCCGCACCTCGTCACAATCCAGTTTCATCTGCGCCACCAGATCATCAATACCTTTAAACGTTTTGTCGCCGCGCACCACGTCGACGAACGACACCATCAAGGTTCGGCCATAGAGGTCGATGTCCTGATCCAGCAGATAGACTTCCAGAAATGTCCGGTTGGTATTGAACGTGGGGCGGTCGCCGAAGTAGGCGGCCCCCATCCAGGTTTTCGTGCCGGGGCTGGCTGCGGCGTCACGCACATCAACGGCATAAATCCCCCGGTAAGGTTCAGCCCCGGGCTCGAGAATGATATTGGCGGTGGGAAAGCCGATAGTACGGCCGCGCTTGTCGCCGTGGACGACTTCGCCCATTACAGTCCAATTATAGCCCAATTCATTGGCGGCGGCTTTGACATGGCCGCGGCGCAAGGCTGAGCGAATGGAGCTTGAGGCGAAGGGGGCGTTGCCGCTGTCGTCGGTGACTTGTTCAACCACGGTAACGTCGAATTTATGTTCGGCTCCCATGGTTACGAGCAGGTCGGGGTTACCCTTCCGACCTTTGCCAAAGTGGAAATCATAGCCCGTGACCACGTGCATGACACCGAGCTTTTGCACAAGGTATTGCGATACAAAATCCTCTGCCTCTGTTGCAGCAAGATCTGCGTTGAAGTCTAGCGCCAATACAAAATCGACCGCCAGATGCTGGGCCAAACGAACTTTCAACGCGGCAGGGGTCAGCCGAAACACCGGCTCCAGTGGTTTGAAATAACTCCGGGGGTGAGGCTCGAATGTCAGAATGCCAAAAGGCACATTCCGGTTTCGCGCCAATTCCCGCGCAATCGACAGCAATTCCTGATGGCCCTTATGCAAGCCATCGAAATTCCCGATAGCGACCACACCGCCCCGCAAGGCTTCTTTTATAATGTCCTGCGGACCAAACAGTTTCATTCCCACGCCAATTCACCAGCCTATTCCAGGTTGGGAATTGAGCGTGACTGTGCGCCAAGTCAAGCCCCCGCCCTGCGCTGAAACAGCTGTTGCACGCAAGGCTGGCACATCGCAAACTGATGCAATGAATACCCAATCACATGTCATCATGGGCGCAGTCCTGTTCGGGCGCGGCGTTTCGCGCAAGGCTTGGGCAGGGGCATTGGGCGGTGCGGTACCCGATTTTCCCATGATCCTGATTGTCTTGACACTGAAACTCTCCGGGCTTTCGGATCGCAGTATTTTCGGCGAAATGTATTGGCAAAACTGGTGGCAAGTGACCAATGCCATTGGTCATAGTTTCTGGCTTTGGAGTGGCCTCGTGATCTTCGGAATGATCATGCGGGACAGGCTTTCAAGTTCGGTTCGCGCCTTTGACAACTGGACCTTGGTGTCGCTTTTTGCGGGTTCAGCGCTTTTGCATACGGCAATTGATTTCCTCTGCCATCGCGAAGATGCCCATATGAGCCTGTGGCCTGTGACGCGCTGGAAGTTCATGTCGCCCGTGTCTTATTATGACTCAGCGCATTTCGGCAACTGGTTCAGCCTGTTTGAAGCGGCTCTTGGGCTTTGTCTGGCCGTTGTCCTGTTTCGGCAATTCGCGAGCCGCCGATTGCGGGCTTGCCTTGCTATCGCAATGGCCATGTATGTCGCGGTTCCTGCTTATTTCATTTTCTCATAGCTTGGGCGCGACGGATTTTGGCCTTGTTCCCGTCCTAGGGCGTATAGAACATCATGAACCAGCAAAATCACCCCTCTGTGCAAGAGATTGAAACCGCCTTGGGCCTGTCCACCGACAAGCGTCGCGGGCGGCTGATGCGCCGTGCCGTTATCGCGCTGGTGATTGCCGCTCTCCTTTCGGGGGGATACTGGTTCTATGCCCGCCAACAGACTTCGGCGGCAACGATCAATTATGAAACAATTGAGGCCAGCACTGGGGATGTGGTGGTCACCGTGTCGGCGGCTGGCACTATTCAACCCATCACACAGGTGGATATCGGCTCGGAAGCCTCAGGTGTGGTACGCCAGGTGTTGGTGGAGGAAAACGATCTGGTTAAAACTGGAGATGTTCTGACCATATTGGACACAACACGCCTTGATGCACAGCGGGCGCGAACAACAGCGCAACTCAACGCCGCAGAGGCGCGGGTGGCGCAAGCCAAAGCCACACTTACAGAAACTCAACTGACAGAAAACCGGCAGAAGTCGCTGCGCGCCAAGGGCCTGTCCACCGGGCAGGATATGGACTCGTCACAAGCCGCAACCTTGCGGGCTTCGGCCACCGTCGATGCAGCAGTGGCAGACGTTGTGGCGGCAAAGGCTGACCTTGCGATTATCGACGTTGATATTTCGAAAACCCGCGTGCTCTCTCCTATTGAAGGTGTGGTGCTGAAACGCAGCGTCGAGCCCGGACAAACCGTTGCTGCTTCCTTGCAGGCACCAGTGTTGTTCCAGATTGCCCAGGACCTGAAACGCATACAACTCGAAGCCGCGGTGGATGAAGCTGACATCGGCGCTGTGAAAGTGGGACAGACAGCCAGTTTCACCGTGGATGCTTATCGTGGCCGCAATTTCCCCGCCCGGATTGAGCGTTTGTCATTCGCGCCGGAAACCGTCGATGGTGTTGTGACCTACAAGGCCATTCTATCAGCAGCGAATGATGACCTGTCGTTGCGTCCCGGTATGACGGCGACGGCCCGCATTACAGTGGAAGAATTCAATCAGGCGCTGACCATTCCCAACGAGGCGTTGCGTTATGCGCCGCCCGTAAAGCAGGCCGCCGAAAGTTTCTCGATTACCAGCCTGTTCATGCCGCGTTTTCCACGGGGCACTCGCGGCAAAAGTCCGGTTTCAAGCGATGGCACCCGAAGCATTTATGTGTTGAAGAATGGCGCGCCTGTTGAAGTCAAAATCAAGACTGGTGCCACCGACGGGAAATTGACGGTGGTGCGCGAGGGAGACCTCAAGGCTGGCGATGCTGTGATCCTGTCGCAAAAAATGGGCAAATCCTGAGCCATGCTGGCGCTACGCAATATCCGCAAAATCTATGGTGAGGGTGCGGCTCAGGTCAGCGCCTTGGCTGGCGTTAATGTTGATGTGGCCGAGGGCGAATTCGTGGCCATCATGGGCGCATCGGGTTCTGGCAAATCCACATGCATGAATATTCTGGGTTGCCTTGACCGGCCTACATCCGGCAGTTTCAGTTTTCATGGCGTTGAAATAGCGACACTGGACAATGATGCGCGGGCACTTTTCCGCCGCAACTATTTGGGCTTCGTATTTCAGGGCTTCAATTTGCTGGCCCGCACCACATCCATCGAAAATGTTGAACTGCCTCTGATCTATCGCGGTATGGCCCGGGCGGAGCGGCACCGGGAAGCAGCCCGGGCTCTTGCGGCTGTTGGCCTTGAAGGCCGCGAAAATCATACGCCGGGTGAACTGTCGGGTGGACAGCAACAGCGCGTCGCCATTGCGCGCGCCATTGTGACCAATCCGAAAGTATTACTGGCCGATGAGCCCACGGGCAATCTCGATTCTGCGCGCAGCCATGACATCATGCGGCTTCTGCAAAACCTGAACCGCGAACAGGGCCTGACCATTCTCATGGTCACCCATGAACCTGACATGGCGAAATATTGCTCGCGGCAAATCATCTTCTCGGATGGTCGCATACTCGATGACATCAGGGCGGCTGCCTGATGTTGTGGGAATCTTTCAAACTGGCGCTCCGGACAATCCGCCGCAATGTGTTGCGCTCTTTCCTGACGCTTCTTGGTATCGTGATCGGCGTTGGCGCTGTCATCGCTTTGGTGACGCTGGGGCAAGGTGCCAATGACAAGGTGAAGGCTGACCTGTCGAAACTCGGCAGCAATATGCTGATCGCAAGGCCCGGTTCGTCGCAACCTGGTCCTCCCTCAGGCGGTGACAGCCGCAGTTTTTCAACGCGGGATGTCGAAGCCTTGAAAGCGGGCTTGCGCGATGTGCGCGGTGTTGCCCCCACATCGAACAAGCAAGTGAAAGTTGTCTATGGCACGGCTTCCCTTGATGTGACCGTGACAGGCACCGAAGTGGACTATTTTACGGTTCAGGATTGGACTGTGCTGACGGGCAATGCGTTCACGGAAAGTGATAGCCGCAGCGGCACCAATGTCTGTCTCATTGGCGCAACATTGGTGCGGGATTTGCTGCCGGGTGTTGAACCTTTGGGCGAAGTCATTCGCGTGGGGGCCATGCCTTGCACGATCGTTGGCACATTGGGGGCCAAGGGACAATCAGCCTTCGGGTCTGATCAGGACAACACGGTGGTGATGCCACTCCACACTTTCATGCGCCGCATTGCGGGCAACACGAAAATATCAAGCATTGCTGTCTCAGCAAATTCCGCTGAGGTGCTGCCCGCTGTGCAGGCGACAATGACGGATATTTTGCGCGAGACCCGCCGTGTGCCTGACACTGGTGACGATGACTTCTCGGTGCGTGATCTCACGCAAATTGCCTCTACTATGGCCTCCACCACTTCGCTGATGACCGGCCTCCTGGGTGCCGTTGCAGCGGTCAGCTTGCTTGTGGGCGGCATCGGCATCATGAACATCATGCTTGTGTCGGTGGCGGAGCGCACAAGAGAGATTGGCATTCGCTTGGCTATCGGGGCCTTGGCCTCCCAGGTGCTCACCCAGTTTCTGGTGGAGGCTGTGGTGTTGTGTCTGCTGGGTGGACTGATTGGCATTGCCCTCGGCCTTGGTCTGGCTTGGGGAGGCGCGTTGTTGCTGCAAGTTCCGTTCAACGTGAATGCCGGCGTGGTGGCGATTGCATTTGGTTTTTCCGGCTTGATTGGCTTGATATTCGGATTCTTTCCGGCGCGCCGCGCAGCACAGCTTGATCCAATCGAAGCCTTGCGGCACGAATAGTCTCTGCCTCAATTCCGTCGCGAGAAGACTGCTAAAGCACGGCCATGAAACATATGGCGACGGCTTTTCGTATTCTTGCTTCTCTACTCATTCTGGTTCTGATCGGCCCTGAAACGGCGCAGGCGCAAACCATCACGGCTTCAAATGTGAAAATCGAGTGGAAAGTCTCAAATCGCTTTCGCTTGTTCAAGGATGCGAAAACCTTTGCGGAACATGAAAACGCATGGCGGCAATATCTCATCCACGTTGATGGTGCAGCAACGGGTGAAGACGCCAAGCAGCGACTGCAAAATACCACATCTGTCATTGGCACGGAGCATGTGCTGAATGACAGATACATCCCCTTCACACGGCATTTGCGCACAAAATATGACCCTATGGGTTGGGCGGCGCGGGACGTGGGGGATACCTGTTGGAATTCGAAGGACCGGACGCATTCGGCCTGTGGCAGTGTGGAAGATTATGTGGTGCCGAAGTCCCACGATATTCAGGTCTGGTTGAAGCCGCTGGATGGCAACAAATTGATTGCGGAATATAACTGCAACTGGACGCTCAATGGTGGTGCGCCGCTGACCTCCCCCTGTGACGAGCCGATCACCGTCGGCATTCCATACCCCGATGGTGGCACGGTGGCCGTCGGCATTGATGGGGAGACGCCGATTTCCACTGACATCAAGGTGAAAGATCTGTTGATCGTCGGACTGGGCGACAGCTTTGCGTCCGGCGAAGGCAACCCCGATGTGCCCGTACGCTTTGATGCCAATCGCCGCGCCCGCAATGTCTATCCCAAACGTGC
>JANMEM010000383.1:0-1938 GCA_031376985.1 Hyphomicrobiales bacterium | reverse complement strand
GTGATACAAGGTGCCGTGTCTTTGGATGCGAAGGCTCGCCAAAGCGCAGGGCATTCAGCGCCGCAATCGGCCTTGCCCCCATGGTGAACACATCACGCAAAATGCCGCCCACACCCGTGGCCGAACCCTGATAGGGCTCGATGAAGGACGGGTGATTGTGCGATTCCATTTTGAAGATGATGGCCTGACCATCATCAATGTCGATGACACCGGCATTTTCACCGGGCCCCTGAATCACACGCAGGCCTTTGGTGGGCAGTTGTTTCAGCCACTTTTTCGACGATTTATAGGAACAGTGCTCGTTCCACATGGCCGAACAAATGCCGAGTTCCGTGAAGGTCGGTTCACGCCCCAGCAGCTTCAGGAAGCGCTCATACTCGTCCGGCTTGAGGCCATGTTGCTTGACGAGTTCCGGGGTGATCTTGGGTTCGGCAGCGTGCTGTTTCATGGCCGCCGTTTAGCGGTCAAATCCCGCCATCACAATTGCGAAATTGGGGGTGTGGGCAAGCTCCAGATGCCCACACCCGTTATGCCGTTTCAGCGGTAGTAACTCGGAGTGCTGTCGACAGAAGCAAAGCGCTGACGCCTTGAATTTTGGGTTTCCAGCATTTTTTCCATGCGGTCATGGATGAGCTGCATGGTGCGTTCCAGTTCAGCGTCAATTTCCGGCGTTGCGGTTTTAGCGATGAAAAATGTCTTGAACATTGTGGTTTCTCCCAGAGTTACAAGTGCTGCCTGTTGCTGCGAAGTACACACGGGTCGTGATCGTTAATCTAGTGTTAACGCCGATCATGCCCAACAAATGGTTCAGGAATTGTGTGCGATTTGAATCGGATTTGACAGAGGTACGAAATGCCTCTGCTGCGGTGCGGGCTGTAGAGCATGCAGGGCCAACATCTGGTGCAAGCGCTGGTCAAGAGCGGTGCGTGCCATGGCATCGGGCATATCGTCAACACGCTGTGTGGAAAGCTTGCGCTTCATGATCAGATTCAGAACATTTCGCATCGATCAGGTTTCCTTGCGATCGCAACGCACCGGCGCAATCCAAATTTCATTTACCTCAAACTTGATGTGAATCGAATGTTCAGTGTTTGCAGGGTTGCGGGACAGTTTCCGGGATCATTCAAATTTTATCGAACTCAGGCCGCCAGCAAACTTTCAAACAGCGGCTTGCAATCGGTGCGGCCATGCAGCGCCTCCACCATGTTTTCGGGATGTGGCATCATGCCGATGACATTGCCTTGCTTGTTCACAATGCCCGCAATGTCGTTCATGGCACCATTGGGATTTGTGCCTTCCGCATAGCGGAACACCACGCGCCCCTCGCCTTCCAGTCGCTTCAAGGTTTCGGCGTCGCAAATATAATTGCCCTCACCATGGGCCACGGGGCAGTTGACAATCTGGCCTTCGGTCATCTTGTTGGTGAAGAAGGTGCGGTTGTTTTCGACCTTGAGTTTGATTTCCTTGCAGACAAAGCGAAGCTGCGCATTGCGCATCAGAACACCGGGCAAAAGCCCTGCCTCCGTGATGATCTGGAAGCCATTGCAAACGCCGATAACCTTTAAACCTTTCAAAGACTTATCGCGAATATCTGTCATGATGGGTGAGCGTGCTGCAATGGCCCCGCAACGCAAATAATCCCCATAAGAAAATCCACCGGGAACGACGACCAGATCAACATCGGGAAGGCTGGTGTCAGTGTGCCAGACAATGTGTGGCTTGACCCCGGTCGCCGCATGCAGGGCACGGGTCATGTCAGTTTCACGGTTGATGCCGGGGAAGAGGATGACGGCGGATTTCATGACGCTTTCTTGAAGTTCAGCCAAGATGGCAAGTGGAGGTTTTCCCGGGTTGTCCCCGGCATGTGCTCGTCGAGCCTATACACGATGAGTCTCCGCCACAACAAGATCAGGCACGCCATCACAACGGCACCTGCGA
>JANMEM010000375.1:0-4147 GCA_031376985.1 Hyphomicrobiales bacterium | reverse complement strand
CCCTGCACTGACAGATTGATCTGCAAATTGCCGCGCTTCACATAAGGCGCGGCCAGCGCACGTGCCGAATTTTCCACGGCGTCATATCCCGATGGCACCCGAAACCGCAAATCCAGTGCCTTGCCATTCACGCTCTTGATTTCCCACACCCAACTCATCTCGCGCCATGTACCCGTGGAGCGGGCAAAGCCTGTCATACTGGTCAGCGTCGGTTTTGCTTTTGTCATGTCAGCCGGAATCATCAAAGGTGCGCTTGGTTTAGCGCCCGAAGGGACAGCACAACAAGAGGCTTGAGGTTAGGGCTTCGCCAATTTGAACCGGGGAATTGGCACCATCTTGTTGCCGATTTTAACCACGCTGCCGGGCTTCAAAACGATTTTCTCAACAATCGGCTCGGACACGGCAGCAACAACCGCCGTCTTTGGTTTTTTCTGGACTGGCAATGGCGGTGGTGCCGTCGGTTTCGGGGCAGCAACAGCCGGCTGCACAGATCCATCGCCTTCCGCAGGTGCAGGAACGGGCTGCACGATCGCCGCATTGTTCGCGGCATCCACAATCGGTTGGTCATTTGCAGACGCTTCGGCAGGTGCCACATCCGGCAAAGGTGTTTGCTGCACGTCGTTGATGGGCGATGGCTCTAGAGCCGTCTCGTCTCCCGGCAACTGAATGCCATTCTTCTGGCCAGCGCGCCATCTTTTCACATTGTCATTGTGTTCTTCAAGTGTCGCAGCAAATGCGTGGCCCCCCGTGCCATCCGCCACAAAAAACAAATCTTGGCTTACCGCAGGCGCTATTACAGCTTCCATGGACGCACTGCCAGGCACCGCAATCGGCCCCGGCGGCAATCCATCAATTTGATAGGTGTTATAAAGAGTCTGCGCCTCAATATCAGCCCGCGTGATGGGGCGTTCAAGTTTCCCCGCACCACCCACAATTCCGTAGATAATGGTCGGATCAGATTGCAGGCGCATGCCCTTTTTCAGGCGATTGAGAAACACCGCTGCAACACGGGGGCGCTCTTCGGGTTTGCCGGTTTCCTTTTCAACAATAGAGGCCAGCGTCACCATTTCCTCTTTGGTTTTAAGCACCGAGTCAGGCTTGTGCTTTGCCCAGATTTCGTCCACCAGCTTTGCCTGTGCGCTTTGCATATCCTGCAATAGCTTGGCCCGCGTCATGCCCCGGCGGAACACTTGCGTATCTGCAATAACCGAACCTTCTGCAACGCTCGTGACGGGATCACCGCTCAGAACTTCATTTGCATTGAGCCGTTCAAGCGCCATTTGCGCTGTCCAACCTTCAGGTATTGTCAGCTTGTAGGTCAACACACGTCCAGCAGCGATGGTATTCAAAACTCCCGCCATGGACATGCCCGGCTGGAATTCGTATTCACCTGGCTTCAATGTTCCACCACGGAAACTATTGACCAGACTTGCAGCACTCATGACACGGGCATCGCTGATGATGCCTTGGTCTTCAAGGGTTTGCGCAATTTCAGTGCGGCTGATACCATCTTTCAAGGTAAGCGTCTTCGCCTCTGTTAACGGACCCTCAGTGGTGAACACGCCCCAGGCCCAAAATCCCAAAGCACCCAAGGCAATGGCAAAGAACATGCTCCAGCCCACCAGGGAGCCGATAACGCGTGCCAATGCCGAGCCGCGGTTCTTGGGAACTGTAGCATCCGGTACACGTTCAAACAGGTTATCATTACTCACTGGGCTATCCCTTTCGGGTGGAACATTACGCTGCGTAACGGCGCATAATCAATGACGCATTGGTCCCACCAAAACCAAAGGAATTCGACAAAACTGTGTTGATCTCTTTTTTCTTCGCCACATGTGGCACCAGATCAATCGCCGTCTCAACCGATGGGTTGTCAAGATTAAGCGTCGGCGGGCATATATTGTCGCGCATCGCCAACAGCGAGAACACCGCTTCAACTGCACCCGCAGCCCCTAGAAGATGACCAACAGCAGACTTGGTGGATGACATCGCCATGTTGGCGGCGGCATTGCCTGTCAGCCTTTCAATGGCGCGAAGCTCAATCTCGTCCCCCAGCGGCGTTGAAGTACCATGGGCATTGATATAGTCAATTTCGCCCGCAGAAATGCCAGCCCGCTTCAAAGCGGCCTGCATGCAGCGGTAAGCCCCGTCACCATCCGAAGACGGTGCAGTGATATGATAGGCATCACCCGACATGCCGTACCCGATGATTTCGCCATAGATCTTGGCACCACGGGCTTTCGCGTGTTCGAGCTCTTCCAACACCAGAATGCCAGCCCCCTCGCCCATCACGAAACCATCGCGGTCCTTGTCATAGGGCCGCGAAGCTTTTTCAGGCGTATCATTAAATGCTGACGACAGCGCCTTGCACGCCACAAAGCCCGCAATGCCAATCCGGCAAATGGCCGATTCGGCCCCGCCCGCAATCATCATATCGGAATCATCCATGGCGATAATCCGCGCCGCATCGCCGATGGCGTGTGTACCTGTGGCGCAGGCTGTGACAACGGCATGGTTCGGGCCTTTCAGTCCGAAATTGATGGAGATGAGTCCGGAAGCCAGGTTGATCAGTGATCCCGGAATGAAAAACGGCGATATGCGGCGCGGGCCTTTTTCCTGCATGAGCAAAGTCGTGTCCTGAATACCCGTCAAGCCGCCAATGCCAGAACCGACGAGAACACCGGACCGATATTTCTCATCCTCGGTTTTAGCCTCATATCCAGAGTCAGCCATCGCCTGTTTGGCAGCAATGAGAGCAAACTGAATGAAGTCATCATAGCGGCGCTGGTCTTTGGAATCGATCCAGTCATTGCGGTTCAGGGTGCCATTGCTTCCGTCACCCTCTTTCACTTCGAAAGCAATGCGCGTTGGCAGGTCTGACGCATCAAAACGGGTTATCGGGCCAGCGCCGGATTCGCCCGCGATCATGCGGCTCCACGTGGCATCAATGCCCGTACCCAGCGGCGACACAATTCCCATTCCGGTGACGACTACACGACGCATTGCGGGCCTCATTCTCTTAAAACAGTGAATTGTAATTTTACATGAAAACGCGGGGCCGCAGGGCATTTTGCACCCTGCGAACCCCGCGCAAATTGGTTGTCGTCACGCCCACTCCAGAGCAGGCGCACCGGACAATCAGGCTTGTGCCTTCTCGATGAACTTCACGGCGTCGCCTACCGTCTGAATGGTTTCAGCAGCATCATCGGGAATTTCAATTCCGAATTCTTCCTCGAAAGCCATCACAAGTTCAACGGTGTCAAGGCTGTCTGCGCCCAGATCGTCGATGAAGCTTGCTTCCGTCTTCACCTTGTCGCCGTCTACACTCAGGTGCTCGACAACGATCTTCTTCACGCGCTCAGCGATATCGCTCATGTGTTTATCCTTAAAAACTTTGCTATGACGCCCTGCTAAGCCGACACGGATATTGCTCCCGCTGACCCCCTCAAGCTGAACGCTTCCTAGCACAAATTATCAGCAGGTCAAAAGGGGTGATATGAGAGGTGGAAAATGGCCAACCGGACACATCGACGCCACGTAGTGTATTTACAAGTCAGGGCTAAGCGCATATACAGAATATAAGGAGAACAGCCATGGCACTCAGCATTCGAAAACCTCGCGTGGAAGAATTGGCCCGGGAACTCGCTGTAAAACGCAAGACAACCATGACGGATGTCATCGAGAAGGCCTTGGAAAAGGAAGCAAAGGCAGAAGCCGAAGCCGATACGCGTCCGCTTTACGAACAGGTAAAGGAACTAGCCGAAGAGTTTAAGCGAAAAGGCAAGCCAGGCGGGCACATCATGACAAAGGAAGAGATTGACCGCATGTGGGGACATGAATGATTTTCGTGGAGACCTCTGCGATCGTGGCAATCATGTTGAATGAACCGATAGCAGCGGAATTGGTGTTGGCTATTGAAAAATCAGAACAGTGTTTGACAGGCAGTCATGTAAGACTAGAGGCATGCATGGTCCTGTCTTCGAGACAAAACATGCTTGCTGCAGAAGTCAGCAGTGATTTGCAAAAGTTTTTGCAGAGGATGAAAATATCCGTTCTTCCCTTCACCGACGAAATTGCCGTAGCGGCAGTTCTCGCCTTCGACAAATACGGCAAAGGCCGCAACGCCAAAACCGCCCTCAACCTCGCC
>JANMEM010000317.1:0-2034 GCA_031376985.1 Hyphomicrobiales bacterium | reverse complement strand
GCGCAGCACAGAGTCCACGCCATTGATACCGCGGGATATGATCCGGGAGAGGCCGCCTGTGCGGCGCGTCAGATGATACTTGAGGGAGAGGTTGTGCAAATGGCGGAAGGTGCGCGATGACATTTCACGCACGGCCCGCTGTCCAACGCGGGAGAAAACGGCGTCGCGCAATTGTGCAAAAGCCACCATCATCACACGGCCAACACCATAAGCCAGCACCATAAAGACGGCCGCACTTATGCCCGCGATGGCGGGGCTGCCTGCTGTTGTTAGTGCGTCGGTTGCCCACTTGTAGGTATAAGGTGTGAGAACCGTGATGATTTTGGACAGCACCAGCAAAAGCATGGCGGCGACCACGCGGATTTTGAGGTCACTCCGGCCTTCCGGCCATAGGTACGGCAGCAGGCCCTGCATGGTTTCCCATTGGCCTGCTTCGCGTGACGATGAGGATTTTGAATCTGCCGTCAATTTGCGCAATTCAGTTCTGCTTTGGAGCTGTAAGGATTTGGCCGGGATAAATGCGGTTGGGGTTTTTGACCAGTTCCTTGTTGGCCTCATAAATCACTGTGTACATGCGGCCTTTGCCATAAACCTCGCGCGACAGTTTCCACAGGCTGTTGCCGGGTTGAATGACCAGCTTGCGTGGGCCCTCTTCTACGGCGCGGGTTGCGACGGGTTGCTCAGCGGCTGCAACAGCTGTCGCTACCTCTGGCGGTTCTACGGCGGGCGCAGTGACAACAACAGGTGCCGCTGGCGTTACAGCAACAGCAGGAGCAGCGACAGGTTGCGGAGCGGCAACGACTTGAGCAGCGGCCACGGTTTCAGGGCTTTCGCGCAGGAATGGAAGTTCAATGCGGCTCTGTACTTTGCCGGAGCCGTCCACGGCATCTGCCCTCAACATATGGGTTCCCGGTGATACGGCGCTGGTGCCGGAAAAACGCCACTTTCCAGACGGACCTGCCAGACCTTCGCCGGTTGCAGCATTGTCGACGTAAAAGCGTACCATGCTGCCGGGGGCGGCAGTCCCAGAAAATACGATGTTGCCAGTGGTGTCATAATCAACCGCTGTAAGTTGCAAGTCCTTTGCAACCTGAGGCGCTGCACCGGACTGAATGATTTCGGTCGGGGCCACGGGGTCGACCTTTGCGATCATGGCGGGTGCATTTTTCTTGACGACCACGAAGACCGAGCCTTCCGAAATCAGGACTTTCCCATCCTTGTTCATTTCAATGGTCATGGCGCCGATGCCGGTTTTCAACGGATTGGCGGGTACGAGCACAAATGAACCATCGGCATTGGCCGTTGTGGTTCCAACGATATTGCCGTTCCATTTCACTGTCACCACAGCGTTGGCCTCTGCCCGTCCGGCGATGATGGCATCACCCGTGGTTTCGACGCGCACTGTATCAAAGGATGGAAGTGAAGGTGTCTCGGCAGCAGGCAATGTTGCAACGGGTTGTGTCGGAGCTGGCGCTGGTGTTGCTGCGACAGGTTCGACCGGGGCGGGTTTGGGCAGGACTGCCACTGGCGCGGCGGGCTTCTCCACCACAGGCGCTGCTGGAGCTGATTCTGCGGGGGCCTGCGCTGCTGGAACCATGGCAACCTCCGTTGTCGTTTCGGCGACGGGTGTTGCTGGTGTCTCCGCCACCGGAGCGACTTCTGCCTGTTTTGATACTGGTGCGGGCGCTGCTACAGCAGGCGCTTCGACGGCTTTTGCAGGTGTCACTGCAGTTGGTGCGGGTGCCGGTTGCTTGAGATACAATGTCGTGCCAAGGGCAGCGGCCGCAACAACGGCGACTGACGTGAACATGGCGACAGGATTTTTCATGGGTCGTCCCTGTAAATATGGAATGGCTGCCACCCAGCCTCCAAAACCTCTAGATAGGCGTGATTGGGGCGCTTAATAAGGCCGTTGTCACCAAAGTGCAAAGAATCAAACAGTCTTTAATGTGAGGATAGTGTCACATGTCTCCCCCTGCCCAGCGTCTGTGTGTTTACTGCGGGTCTTCACCCGGCCTCAACCCGGCTTACATG
>JANMEM010000311.1:0-2188 GCA_031376985.1 Hyphomicrobiales bacterium | reverse complement strand
CATCCCCAGAACCGCCATCATCCTCGGCTCCGCCCTGGGGTCGGTTGTAAATGCTGTCGTTGATCCCTTGATCATTCCGTATACGGAGCTTTCCGGCTTTCCCGTGCCGAAGATTTCAGGGCACGCGGGAAAGCTCTATGTCGGCACAATCGGTGGCAAAGAGGTCGTCGTGCTTGCAGGCCGCGCTCACCCCTATGAGTCTGGCAATGCGGGCGTCATGCGCCCGGCCCTCGACCAACTCAAAGCCGCTGGAATTGACACACTGGTGCTCACCAATGCGGCGGGTTCGCTCAAGGCGTCAATGAAGCCGGGTTCGCTGATGGCACTCACGGATCACATCAATTGTGCGGGCATGAATCCACTCATCGGTCAGCATGGTGATGAGAACTTTGTTTCCATGACCAATGCCTATGATGCGGACTTGCGGAAACAACTGCTCGCCGCCGCAAAGAAAGAAAAAATCCCTCTGAAGCAGGGCGTCTATTGTTGGTATTCGGGACCATCATTTGAAACGCCAGCCGAAATCAAAATGATGCAGATTATCGGCGGCACGGCAGTGGGCATGTCCACGGCTCCTGAAACCATCATTGCCCGCAGGCTGGGCATGAAGGTAGTCGCTATTTCGACAATCACCAATCTCGCCGCGGGCATCAAAGGCGCTTCACCGTCCCATGAAGAAACCAAACGCGAGGGCATGAAGGCCGCAGCTTCCATGCAACGCCTGCTGACGCGCTTCTTCAAGGATATGAAATAGTGCTGCCGCAAGAAGTCATCCGTCGCAAGCGCGATGGCGCTGCATTGTCAACCGATCAGGTGAAAGACTTCATTGCGGGCCTGACGTCCGGTGCCGTGTCGGAAGGCCAGGTCGCGGCTTTTGCCATGGCGGTGTTCTTCAAGGGCATGACGCGGGAAGAAGCCGTGGGCCTGACCTTGGCCATGCGCGATTCCGGTACAGTCTTGCAATGGGATTTGCCCGGACCCGTTGTTGACAAACATTCGTCTGGCGGCATCGGCGACAATATCTCGCTTTATCTCGCCCCCATGTTGGCGGCCTGTGGGCTCTTCGTGCCAATGATTTCCGGTCGCGGTCTTGGACATACGGGCGGGACTCTGGACAAACTGGATTCCATTCCTGGCTACCAGACCCAACCCGATCTTGCCCTGTTCCGAAAAGTCACGAAGGACGCTGGCTGCTGCATCATCGGGCAAACCGCCGACCTCGCACCTGCCGACAAGCGCCTTTATGGCATCCGCGATGTAACAGCGACGGTGGAAAGTGTGCCACTGATCACGGCGTCTATTCTCTCCAAAAAACTCGCGGCTGGATTGCAGCACTTGGTGCTGGATGTAAAATGTGGTTCTGGCGCGTTCATGTCGAATGTGGAGGAGGCCCGGGCCTTGGCCACATCGCTTGTGGACGTAGCGAATGGCGCAGGATTAAAAACTACGGCGCTGATCACGGACATGGACGAACCCTTGGCGCATGTGGCGGGCAATGCACTGGAAGTGGCCCACGCCGCCGAATTTCTGATGGATCGTTTGATCAACAGTCGGGTTCTCGACATTACATTGGCACTGGGTGCAGAACTTTTGGTCAGTGCCAAAGTTGCAAATGATCTGACGTCCGCCCGCAGCAAACTCGAAAAGGCGCTTTCATCAGGTGCCGCCGCCGATCATTTTGACCGCATGGTGGTAGCGCTCGGCGGACCGCGCAACTTCCTGACCACCCACGGCAAACACTTGCCCCGCTCTGCGATCGTCAAGCCCGTATATGCCGACGGCGACGGTGTAGTTACTGCGATGAAGACGCGGAACCTGGGCCTTGCCGTGATTGAACTGGGCGGTGGCCGACGTATTGCCTCTGACAAAATCAATCACGCGGTAGGACTCAGCAATCTATTGGGTAAAGGATTCCGTGCCGATTTTGAAACTCCGCTTTGCCTCATCCACGCACAAACCGAAGCTGACTTCGACAAGGCCGCAGTTCTCGTGAAGGCAGCCTACTCACTCGGGGAGAACGGTGCCTCAGGACCAAACATTATCGAGCGGATCGGACTTTGATGCCCCGTGTCTTCCTCTTCATCCTCGACTCGTTCGGTATCGGCAATGCGCCAGATGCTGCACAATTCGGTGATGAAGGTGCCAACACATTTCTCCACATTTGCGAACGCATGCCACTCAATTTGCC
>JANMEM010000273.1:0-8035 GCA_031376985.1 Hyphomicrobiales bacterium | reverse complement strand
CCCACAGAATTGGAAATGCCCTGACCCAGCGGTCCGGTGGTGGTTTCAATGCCCGTGGCATGGCCATATTCAGGGTGGCCTGCGGTGATTGAGCCCCATTGCCGGAAATTCTTGATCTGCTCCATCGTCATGTCCTTGTAGCCCGTGAGATGCAACAGGGAGTAGAGCAGCATGGACGCGTGACCAGCAGAGAGAATGAAACGATCCCGGTCGGGCCAGTGTGGAGCTGTCGGGTCGAACTTCAGGAATTTGGAAAACAACACCGTGGCGACATCCGCCAGCCCCATGGGCGCACCGGGGTGGCCGGAATTGGCCTTCTGCACGGCATCCATGGCAAGGGCACGGATGGCATTGGCCATGGTTTTCGGTGAAACGGTGGTCATGTCGGGGATTCCTTTGGAAAGCGGGCCAGAACCCCATTGATACCGTCCGCCTAAGCCGAGTCAATCATTTGAGTTCTGCGATTTATCAGCGTTTGCTTCTCCCGCAAATCAGCCGTATCATGCAACACGTTAGGATGGCTTGGAAATTTGCTATCGGGATGCATTGGTCGTATAGGGGCAAACATGGCTGAGGCTCGAAAATTTGACGAGGCTTTGGTGCGTTTTGAGCGTGCCATTGCGAAAGTGGAACAGGCAACTGTGCAGCGCCGGGAAACCGTGTCGCGGCTTGAAACCCTTGAAAAACAAGCCGTTAGTTTGCAAGTCGAGCGCCAGCAAATGGATACGGATTTGGGCCGCGTCCGCGCCAAAGCTGCTGAACTGGTGGACACCTCGAAAAAGGCTGCTGGCAAGATTGATTCTGCTGTTTCCCGCATCCGTGCAGTACTTTACTCGAACAGCGGTGGCGAATGATGGCCAATGTCGTTGTCAACATCGCTGGCCGCCCCTATACCATGCAATGTCCGGATGGTGAGGAAGATCACCTGAAGGAACTGGCAAAATTGCTGGACACGGAAGTGGGCCGTATCAGGCAAAGCGTTGGGGCCATAGGTGACATCCGCCAATTGGTCATGGCGGGCTTGATGGTGGCGGACCGTCTATCGGAAGCAACCCGCAAAATGGAATCGCTGGAAAGCGACAATCAAAGTTTGCGTGAATCCCGCAACACGGCGCTGGGTCAGATCAAAACTCTCGAAGACAACTTCTCGCGGGCGCTGGATATTGCGGCGGAGAAAATGGAAGAACTGGCAAAGTAATTGTTTTGAAGGTTGGCTTTGACCAAGTGGGCCTTTCAATTGGCGATGCGAAAGCCTACATATCTGTCCGGCGATGCTGCGGCTCTCGTGTGGAACCCTAATTTCCCAGGGCCTATAAACGATTATCTTGGGAGCTGTCCCTGTGCTGGATCGTGGTCCGGCGCACACGGCCCCCACCTACGAAAGTAGGGACCAGGGATCGTTGGTTCCCACGGCTCTCGCGGGTCGCCACCTTTTTTGCCGCGGGTGTGACAACAGAACTGACTATGACAGAACTGACTGAAATCAAAGCCGAAGCCCGCGTTGTTGCGGCCAAAATTCGCAAAAGCGCCCATGATCTTGCCAAGGAAGAAGCGCCAAGGCAATTGGCGTCACATCAGTTTCCGGTTGAGCCGACGGCAATGCGCAAAGTCGTTTCGGCATTTTTTCCCTACAAAAGCGAAATTGATGCACGGCTATTGCTTGGCAAATTGGCGGGTGAGGGCTGGACCACCTGTTTGCCGATTGTGATTGCCCCACGTGAACCGCTGGTGTTCCGGCGCTGGCTTCCAGGGGAACCGACAATTCCCGGCGTATGGGGCATTCCACGCCCCACCTGCGAGGCACCGGTAGTCGAGCCAGACGTGTTGCTGGTGCCGCTGATGGCGTTTGACCGCAAAGGCTATCGGCTTGGTTATGGCGGTGGTTTTTACGACCGCACACTTGAACTGCTCCGGGCGAAGAAGCCGATTGTTGCCATTGGTATTGCCTATGCCGCGCAGGAAGTTGACTCCGTACCACGCGGGCCGCATGACCAGCCTTTGGACTTTGTCATGACGGAAAAAGGTGTTTTTGCGTGCGATTGATGTTTTTGGGTGATGTGGTGGGCAAAGCAGGCCGTGAGGCGGTGTGCCATCATTTGCCGTTGTTGCGCGCACAATTGAAGCCAGATGTGGTTGTGGTAAACGGCGAAAACGCCGCCCATGGCTTTGGCATCACCGAAGACATTTTCATGAAATTGCGGGAAGCAGGGGCCGATGTGGTAACACTCGGCAATCATTCTTTTGATCAACGCGAAGCGCTGGTGTTCATTGCACGGGAAGACCGCATGATCCGCCCGATCAACTGGCCGACAGGCTGCCCCGGTGCGGGTTCGACGCTGTTTGAAACCGACAAAGGCCGCCGCGTATTGGTGATCAATGCCATGGGCCGCGTCATGGTGGAGCCCGTGCTGGACGATCCGTTTCCGGCGGTGGACCGCGCCTTGGAGAGCTGCAAAATCGGTCGTGATTGCGACGCCATTATTCTGGATTTTCACGCCGAGGCATCATCCGAGAAAATGGCCATGGGGCATTTCTGCGACGGTCGCGCAAGCCTTGTTGTGGGTACGCATACACACACGCCAACCGCTGATCATCATGTCTTAAAAGGCGGCACGGCTTATCAAACCGATGCTGGCATGTGCGGCGACTATGACTCCGTCATTGGCATGGACAAGGCCGAACCTTTGCAAAGGTTTTTGCGGAAATTGCCAATTGAACGCATGAAACCCGCCGAAGGCGAGGCGACGGTGTGCGGCGTTATTGTGGAGACAGATGATATTTCGGGCTTGGCAAAACGCGTGGCACCAATACGTGTGGGCGGGCTGCTGGGCCAAACGGGTTTTGAAGGTTGGTAACGGGAGATTGGCAATGAACCTCGAAATTGCACAAATAGCACATTGGGCCCTGAAGGTGCCTGACCTTGACCGTTCACTCGCGTTCTACCGCGATACCTTGGGCTTCAGGGAAATGATGCGGATCAACCATGTTGACGGGCTATTGGCGGGACAATTGATGCTGGTCTACTTGCGGGTGACCGATTTGCAGTTTGTTGAACTGTTCCCCTATGGCAAGGGCTCGCAGGCACCTGACGAAGACACAACTTCGATGCGCCACGTGTGCTTGCAGGTGAACAGTATCGCGGACACAGTTGCAGCCTTGCGCGAAGGTGGCGTCGAAATTTTCCGTGGACCGAACCTGGGCCTTGACGGCAACAATCAATGCTGGATCAAAGACCCGGACGGCAACCGCATTGAATTCATGCAAATGCTGCCCGGCAACATGCAGGAAACAGCGATAGCGAGGTTGAAGGGTTGATTTAGCCTCTGCGCATGAAATCCGGCAGGGGCGTTGCCACTTCGGCACCCATGGCTTCTTTCAGGCGGTGGACCATACGCGTGCCGCGTGCCAGTCGGGCATCGGCTTCTTCGGTTTCGTGACGCAATGTGGCGAGGCTTGCCGCTTCATACTCAGCGGCAGCTTTGCCGCTGTTGTCTGCAAGCGTTGCAATGGCCGCGAAAAGGCGGCCCTGTGGTGCGGCTTCTGCCAATGACTTGACCCTTCGTAAGGCTGCAGCCCCCGCTGCACCGACGGCTTCACCGTCAAATGAGAAATTCTCAATAGCTGGCTTTAAGGCAACGGCCATGACACACACACTCCACACACAAACACAAAACACTGAATGGCATGGTGAACGAACAGGCTTAATACGGGGTTAAGCTGACGGTTGCGTGACGACGCGTGGCTTGGCTATATGCAGCCCACACATTCGAGGAATTTCCATGGCCGGCCATTCACAGTATAAAAACATCATGTTCCGCAAGGGCAAGCAGGACAAGATGCGGTCTAAAATCTTTTCGAAGCTGGCCCGGGAAATCACCGTGGCGGCCAAAGCCGGCGTGCCTGACCCTGATTCAAATGCGCGGTTGCGTTTGGCCATTCAGAATGCCCGCGCCGAAAACCTCCCGAAAGACAATATCGAACGTGCGATCAAAAAAGCGTCCGGCGTCGATGCCGCAAATTATGAAACCGTTCGCTATGAGGGCTATGGTCCGGGCGGCACCGCTGTCATTGTGGAAGCGCTGACAGACAACCGCAACCGTACGGCGCCTGTGGTGCGCGCGGCTTTCGCCAAATATGGTGGCAACATGGGTGAAACAGGATCGGTATCCTTCATGTTCAACCGGGTGGGGGAGATTGTCTATCCTCTCGGCAAGATCAGCGCCGATGCGGTGATGGAGGCGGCCATTGATGCAGGTGCTGATGATGCGTCAAGCGACGACGTTCACGTGGTGACCTGTACCTTCGAAGCAATCAACGATGTATCGACTGCACTGGCCGCAAAGTTTGGCGAAGCACAATCGGTGAAGATCGTGTGGAAGCCCAATGTGATGTCTCCGTTGGATTTCGAGAAAGCCGAAAGTCTGATGAAATTGGTGGATGCGTTGGACGAAGACGATGACGTGCAGAACGTCTTTACCAATGCCGATATTCCTGATGACGTGATGGAAAAACTGAGCGGCTGATGATGACTCATCGTTTCACGCCAACGGTGTTCCACCCGACAATGGGGGCTCACGAACCTGTGTTGCGCGTGAAGAGTGGCGACACAATCATCACCACTACACTGGATGCCCATGGCTATGACGATGAAAATGTGAAGCGCGGGCCAGATACAAACCCAATGACGGGTCCGTTCTTCGTACAGGGAGCAGAGCCCGGCGATACGCTTGCAGTTGTGATCAGACGCATCGGCATGAACCGCACAATGGGGTGGACACGCTCAGGGTTGGCATGGAATGTGGTTGATCCGGCTCTGGTGCGCGACATGCCGCCACGCGATAAGACATTTTGGAACATTGCAAATGGTCGCATCGTCTTGGAAAATCCAACGGCTGCGTTGAAGCACTGGTCGATTGCAGTTGATCCGATGATCGGATGTTTTGGTGTGGCCCCCGAAGGCGGCGAAGTCATCTCAACAGCAACCAGCAGGCGCCATGGCGGCAACATGGATTACCGCCTGTTTCGGGAAGGAACGACAGCCTATTTTCCGGTGGCGGTAGAGGGTGGATTGTTCTTGTTGGGTGATGCCCACGGCGCACAGGGTGACGGCGAGATTGCAGGCACCGGCATTGAAACGTCGGCAGAAATTGAATGCACTGTCACCGTATTAAAGAAAACCATCGGTTGGCCACGTGGCGAAACCGCTGATGCCATCTTCACTGTCGGCAATGCACGTCCACTCGAACTGGCGCTGCAACATGCCACCACAGAAATGCTGGCTTGGCTGGAACAAGACTATGGCTTGGACAAGCTGAGCGCATCGCATCTCCTGGGCATGGCTGTGCGTTATGACATCGCCAATGTCTTCAATCCTGCATTTTCTGTCGCCTGTCGCATTGCGAAAAGCTGGCTTCCGTGACGCGCATTATTGGCCTTGATCCCGGCCTTCGTAACACCGGCTGGGGCGTAATTGAGTCTGAAGGTTCACGCCTGATTTATGTGGCAGATGGAGCCGTGCATTCCGATGCAGATGCGCCGCTAGCCGAGCGCCTGTTGCAAATCCACGAGCAAGTCCTCCGTGTACTGAAAGAATTCGAGCCTGATGAAGCGGCGATTGAAGAGACTTTTGTCAACGCCGATGCCCGCGCCACGTTGAAACTGGGGCAAGCGCGAGGCGTGGTGATGCTGGCACCTGCCTACTGCAAAATCCCAGTGTCAGAATATGCGCCAAACACCGTAAAAAAATCCGTGGTTGGATCAGGTCATGCTGACAAGGAACAGGTCAAGCACATGGTGAAACTGTTGCTGCCGCGCGCTGAAATGAACACCGCAGATTCGACGGATGCCCTCGCCATCGCCATGTGCCATGCGCACCATCGTGGATCACAACGGCTCAAAGATATTCTGGCGCGTTCTTGACTTGTTCACCTGTTCGTGCAAGTAATACCTGTGAGGTATTACCATGCGCATCACATCCAAAGGTCAGGTGACAGTTCCCAAGCACATCCGCGATCGGCTGGGCATTGCGCCAGGCGACGATATTGGTTTTCGTGAAGAGGGGCAGGCTGTGATTGTCGAGAAGGTGGAAGAACCAAAAAAGGTGAACAAGGGTTTGGAATTGGCCAAACATTTGTTGGGCAAAGGTCCGATGCTGCGGCGAGGTAGGCCATTGATGACGGCAGAAGAAGTAACGGAACTTATGCGCGGACGCCCGATGAATGCCAGCGACATTGATTGACGCGAACATCTTGCTGGATGTTTTGGAAGACCGAAAAGAATGGGCGCCTTGGGCGGTTCGCCAGATTATGCGGCTCTCCGATGAGGGTGATTTGGTTATCAATCAGATTATCTATAGCGAAGTTTCTGTTCCTTATGACTCTATGGAATTGTTTGACGATATTCTAAATCCAAGATGGGTAAGGCGCGAGGAATTGCCGTGGCAAGCTGCCTTCAAAGCCGGAAAAGTGCATCAGATTTATCGCGCCAAAGGGGGCCAGAAGTTGAGTGTTCTGCCAGATTTCATGATCGGGGCTCATGCTGAATTTAACGCCTATCGGGTTTTGACGCGTGATCCGAAACGGTTCCGCACCTACTTCCCCGAAGTTGAAGTCATCGCACCGGACACGCATCCATGATCGGAAAACTCAAAGGACGAATCGACTCCACCGGACCCGATTGGGTGATGGTGGACGTGGGGGGCGTTGTCTATTACGTGTCCTGTTCATCCAACACTTTGCGCGTGTTGCCGGGGCAGGGCGAGGCGGCGGAAGTTTACACCGACATGCTGGTGTCACAAGACAATATCCGCCTTGTTGGTTTTGCCACTGTGCTGGAAAAGGAATGGTTCAAGCTGCTGCAATCAGTGCAGGGTGTGGGTGCCCGTGTGGCACTGGCGATTTTGTCGGTGTTGTCGGCAGGTGAACTGGCCTCGGCCATAGCGCTGCAAGACAAAGCCATGATCGGGCGTGCCAATGGCGTGGGCAAGAAACTGGCAGAACGCATTGTGCTGGAATTGAAAGACAAGGCCCCTGCCTACACGGCGGCAGATATTGGCTTGAGCACGGTGGCAGCAGAACTGGCATCACCCAAGGCAACTGCAGTGACGGATGCTGTGTCGGCTCTGGTCAATCTAGGCTATGGCCAGTCACAGGCGGCGATGGCCGTTTCAGCAGCCATTCGCAAAGGCGGAGATGATCAGCCTACTGAGAAACTGATCCGCGCGGCGTTGAAAGAGTTGGCGTTGGGATGAGTGGAGGGGGTCTCAATTACAACAATCCATTTCTGCCACACTGGTCAAAAAAAATCCCTGCAATCTTTGCGACGGTTCTTATTTTTACAGTGGCGGGTTTTTTTCTATTCTTGTTAATTAATGAGATTCCCGACGCGTGGGAAAATTGCAGCATCAGTTTTCCAACAGATGAGTTGCCCCACTTGCTCCAACTGACTCTAACGACAGCAATTCAAAATGCTGCAATTGGCTTTCGTGACTTTTTCTTTATTGAACCCACGTTTAAAATTGCGGCAGCGGTGTGTATTTGGAATGGTTTAAGGAGCGGGAAGCATTTGGTTTTGTCTCCTTTAATTGCCTGGTTGCTTGTTTCAGCACCGTTGATACTTCTGTTGACGCAAGATTCGGTGGAGGGAGAATTCGGCCTGATATCCAATCTTTATACTTTATCAGTTGGTTTGCTCGTCACAACATTTTGCGGTTACTTGGCAAAGCAATTTTGGTGATTGGGTGGAATGTCACGTATTGCCGCTAAGTGCTATGACAAATACTCTCTGTGTCGCCTCCAAGCTTGGTAATTGGAAGGTAAGGAAGCAACATGACCCGCACCATCCTTGACCAAGCCCTCAAACCTGAAGACGCGCTTGACACTCATTTGCGTCCGCAGAAGCTTGACGAATTTGTTGGTCAGACCAAGCAAAAACAGAATCTCCGCGTCTTCATTGAGGCTGCCAAGTCCCGCAATGAAGCGCTGGATCATGTGCTTTTTGCAGGCCCGCCGGGACTCGGCAAAACCACGCTGGCGCA
>JANMEM010000109.1:0-4088 GCA_031376985.1 Hyphomicrobiales bacterium | reverse complement strand
CAGCTGCCATTTCAGATGCGGATCGATGACGGTGAGGGGTTCGTCGAACATGATGACGTTCACATCAGACCGCACAAGACCACGCCCCAGCGAGATTTTTTGTTTGCCATCGGCTGTGAGGCCGGAAGCGCGTTTGCTGAGAGTTGACGTGAGTTCCAACATGTCGGCAATGTTGTCGACGCGCTCTTTGATTTCGGTTTCATCCACACCGCGATTGCGCAAAGGGAAGGCCAGATTGTCGTAGACCGTCATGGTGTCGTAGATCACCGGGAACTGGAACACCTGGGCAATGTTGCGTTTTTCCGGTGTATCGTGCGTGACATCGCGGCCATCAAACAGAATGTGGCCTTCGGAAGGGGGCAGCAGGCCTGATATCAAATTCAACAAGGTGGTTTTGCCGCAACCTGATGGTCCCAGAAGCGCATAGGCACCACCGTCAGCCCAATCGAGGTGCACGTGTTTCAGAGCGTAATGGTCTGGCTGCGTGGGATTTGAAATATAGGCGTGACGCAAATTTTCGATGGTGATTTTGGCCATCAGAGCACCCGCTTTCCGTCTGCGTTGAAAAATATGCCGCGTGCAAGATCGGCAGAGAAGCGAACAGTTTCACCAACTTTGATGGGCTGCACGCCAGCGGTTTGCGACACCCAGGTTTTTCCGCCGGACTGAAAGTGGATGACGCTTTCGGAACCTGAAATTTCAGTGACCAGTACGCGGCCACCGATTTCGCAATCGACTTTGGCTTTGCCGATGGGAACGACATGATGCGGGCGGATGCCGATGGTGTAGGCACCGTCGGGAAGTTTTGCTACCGCACCTGAGGCGCGCCAGTCCGCGCCATCAGCGAAGGACAATGCCATGCCGCTTTTCACAACGCGGGCGATGTTGATTGGCGGGTCAGAGAATACTTCTGCCGACAGCAAGGAATTGGGTTCGCGATAGATTTCAGAGGTCACACCATATTGCGTGATGCGGCCTTCATGCAGGGTTGCGGTTTTGCCGCCGAACAATAACGCTTCGTGCGGTTCTGTCGTGGCGTAGAAGACAATGGCTTTGCGGCCTGCAAACAATTTTGGCAATTCGTCGCGGAGTTCTTCGCGCAATTTATAGTCTAGATTTGCCAATGGCTCGTCCATGAATATGAGGTCTGAGTCTTTGACGATGGCGCGGGCAATGGCGGTGCGCTGTTGCTGGCCGCCGGAGAGTTCGTTGGGTTTCCGTTGCAACATGGGACCGAGGCGCAGAAGTTCGGCGGCTTTGCCGACGCGGGTTTTGATTTCAGCATCGGCCATGCCGATGACGCGCAAAGGGGACGCAATGTTTTCGTACACATTCAACATCGGATAATTGATGAATTGCTGGTAGACCATCGAGACGTTGCGTTTCTGCACGGCAACTCGTGTAACGTCCTTGCCGTTGTGGAAAATCTGGCCACCAGTCGGCTTTTGGATGCCGGCCATCAACTGCATTAATGTGGTTTTGCCGGCGCGCGTGGCACCCAGCAATACATTGAAGGAGCCATCGTCAAACACGATGTCTGTGGGTTGAATGTGGATATCAGCGCCCACCCGTTTGGTGACGCCTTTGAGTTCCAATGGCATGGTGGCAGCCGCCCGTTTACTTTCAATCATTCATAGCATGAAAAAGCCGGGATCGGGAAATCCGCGATCCCGGCTTCTGGGAGGATCTACTTACTTACTTCGCAGCCCAGGCCTTGATGATGTCGTCATACGCCATCGTCACGCCTTGTTCCTTTTCGTTTTCCAGCTTGGCCTTGGGGCCATCTGCTTTACCCAGCCATTCAGCCGGATCTTTCTTTTCAGCCAGACGTGGACCACAACCGCCGTAGGTCTTGTTGGCTTTGTCTGCTGCTTCCATGCGGGACATGGTGATTTCCATTTCTTCCGCCAGACGGTCCATGGCTTGCTGCGGTGTGAAGGCACCGGAGTTCACGTCACCAATCTGCTGCCACCACAATTGTGCCAGCTTCGGATAATCCGGAACGTTGATGCCTGTTGGCGACCAACGTGTTCGGTCTGCCGAGCGATAGAACTCGACCAAACCACCAAGCTTTGCTGCACGGTCGGTGAAGTGTTGCAGGTTGACGGTGGAATTGCGAATGAAGGTCAGGCCCACATCGCTCTTCTTGGCGTCAACTGTTTTCGACACGGCAAACTGCGAATACAGCCAAGCTGCCTTTGCGCGGTCTGCTGGTGTGGACTTCAGGATTGTCCATGAACCCACGTCCTGATAGCCAACCTTCTGACCTGCCTTGTAGTAAGGGCCATGGGGTGATGGAGCCATGCGCCAGAGCGGTGCACCGGCATCGTCAACCGTGTTGTTGCCGTCTGCTTTTGATGCAACCATCGATGCTGTGAAGGCGGTGTACCAGAAAATCTGCTGGGCCACGTTGCCGGACGAGAGGGCTGGCAGTGACTGATAGAAGTCATAGTCAGCAGCGCCTGGAGGGGCGTATTTGCGCAGCCATTCATCCCATTTTGCAATGGCATAAACCGAGGCCGGGCCGTTGGTTTCGCCACCACGGGCCACAGAAGCGCCCGACGGATTACACGAACCCTTTTCCATTCGGATACCCCATTCGTCGATGGGTATGCCGTTTGGTTCACCGGCAGAACCAGCACCGGCCATAGAAAGCCAGGCGTCAGTCATGCGCCAACCCAAGTCGGGCGCGCGCTTGCCGTAGTCCATGTGGCCGTAAATCTTTACGCCGTCGATTTCCTTCACGTCTTCGGTGAAGAACTGCGCGATATCTTCGTAAGCCGACCAGTTGACGGGAACGCCGAGGTCATAACCATATTTGGCCTTGAACTTTTCTTTCAGGTCAGCGCGGTCAAACCAGTCCTTGCGGAACCAGTAGAGGTTGGCGAACTGTTGGTCTGGCAATTGATACAGTTTGCCATCGGGGCCTGTGGTGAATTGCTTTCCGATGAAATCGTCAAGGTCAAGGCCGGGGTTGGTGACGTCTTTCCAGTCGCCTGCCATTTGGTCAGTGAGGTTATAGGTCAATTGCAGCCGTGAATGGGTGCCGATCAAATCCGAGTCATTGACATAGCCATCGTAAAGATTGCGGTTGGTCTGCATCTGTGTTTGCACAGCCTGCACCACTTCGCCTTCACCGAGGATTTGGTGGTTCACCTTGATACCGGTGATTTCTTCGAAGGCCTTGGTCAGAACTGTCGATTCATAGGTGTGGGTCGGAATGCCTTCCGACAACACGTTGATTTCCATGCCCGCAAATGGCTTTGCGGCATCGATGAACCACTTCATTTCCTTCATCTGGTCTTCTTTGGACAGTGCGGAGATGGTGAACTCCGTATCGATCCATTTTTGTGCGGCAGCTTCATCTGCGTAGCCGGGCGTGGCAAACAGCGCCATCGCCACTGCGGCCGGGGCCAACAGTTTCATTTTCATCTTGGTATCCTCCCTAATTCTTCAACGCGCTGTTTTTACGCGCTGACGAAACTATCAAACGAAAATAAACGAACGTCAAGAGGAAAGATTCGCGCCTTCGCAGGTGCAAAAACGAATTATTGCAGCTGCGATGATGCGATTTCTTGCCATAAACGAAAAAAAGTGAAACAATGACGCTGTACAAGGCTCAAAACATTCATGCTCGCACTTTCTCCGCGCCAACATCAGATTCTCAGCATTGCCCGCAAGATCGGGAATGTGGGAGTTGATGACTTGTCTTCGCATTTTGATGTTACGCCACAAACGATTCGCAAAGACCTGAATGAACTCTGTGATGCCCGCCACCTGACGCGCACGCATGGCGGTGCCATGTTGTCGTCGGGCGTTGAAAACGTGGCCTATGAGGCGCGCCGGGTCATTGCACTTACAGAAAAGCAGATGATCGGCAGACTCGCAGCCTCTCTTATCCCCAACAACTGTTCGCTGTTCATCAATATCGGCACGACCACGGAAGAGGTGGCCCGGGCGTTGCTGCATCACGAAGGACTTTTGGTGATAACGAACAACATTCACGTTGCCAGCATTTTGTCGCCTGTGCCCAAAATCGAAGTGATCATTGTGGGTGGTGTTGTGCGCAAGTCGGACGGCGGCATTGT
>JANMEM010000188.1:0-1626 GCA_031376985.1 Hyphomicrobiales bacterium | reverse complement strand
CAACGCCGTGTGCAAAACCGGGCGACCTTCAGTGGTGTTGATCACATCACCCCGCATCATGGCGTGGCACTTGCCTTCAACATCAGCTGCCTTGGCGAGGGCATTCAACAACTGCATCGTCTTCCTTGTGACGAGACATTTTGAATAGTCCAGCAGCAGATCATCAAGCGATGCTGAAAACTCCGTGAAACGATCTCCCTTCGCAAAGGCTTTGCGCATATCGGGCAAACCCGCCTTGGCGTGGGATTTGAGTTCCTTGAGAACGGTCTTGGTTGCTGGTGTCATGGCCTTGCTCCGTCGTGAAACTTAAGTTCTCAATACACCACCCGTGGCCTTGTTGACCATGGCCACGACCTTTGCCGACACCGCTTCGATTTCCGCTTCCGTCAGCGTCTTGTCTTTGGGCTGCAAGGTCACTGACACCGCAAGCGACATCTTGCCATCCGGCAATTTGAACACGTCAAACACCTGTGCGCCGGCAATGAGCGCCTTGTCTGCACCTTTGGCCGCTTTCAACAATTCGGCGGCTTGCACTGTAGGTTCCACTACGAAAGCAAAGTCGCGGGACAGCGGCAGTAGATCCACCAAGACCAATGCGGGCTTGGCTGTGCCTTTCTGTTTCGGAGCCGGAATAGAATTGAGAACAATCTCAAAGGCCACAACCGGTCCTTTGACATCCATCTCCTGCAATACGCCGGGGTGAATTTCTCCGAACCATGCGATCTGGTTTTTCGGTCCCATCTGAATGGTGCCGGAACGTCCGGGGTGGAACCATGCGGGCGCACCTTGCACCACTTGCAAGGTTGAAGCCGCCATGCCTGAAGCTTCAAGTACGGCCAGCACATCGGTCTTCACATCGAAAGTATCAACGGCGCGTGCGCCGCTTAGCCATTGCTTGTGGGCGGATGCACCTTGGCGAATACCAGCGGCACGCAGGGACTCGTCCTCAGGCTTGTCGCCCGCATAGGCGTGGCCGATTTCGGAGATGGCGAAATCCAAGAAGCCACGGGCTATGTTGCGTCCCGCAGCGGCGACAAGATTGGCCAGCAGCGACGGACGCATATCCGTGAGTTCAGAGGAGATGGCATTTGCAAGCTGCAAAGATTTTTGTCCGCCACCGAAACGAACGGCGTTGTCGTGATCAAGAAATGCGTAGGTCACAGCTTCATTGAAGCCGCGCTGTGCAAGCGTGCGGCGCGAGGCCAGCATGCGTTTTTGCAATGACGTCAGCACGGGCCTTGCCACGGCGTTGGGGCGGGACATTTCAGCATAGGGAATATTTTCCAACCCAACGATGCGGCAGATGTCTTCGACCAAATCAGCCTCGCCGTTCACATCAGGTCGCCAAGAGGGAACTGAGCAGTTTGCACCTTCGGCGGTCTCGGTGACTGCAAAACCCAGGGAGCGGAGAATGCGTAACTGATCCGTCCACGGACAATCCAGACCCCCCAGTTGCTTGACACGGGTTTTGCGCAAGGTGATGGAGCGACTGGTATCTGGCACTTTCCCTGCAATGATCAGATGAGAGGCCTCACCGCCACACAGGTCCAAAATCATCTGCGTCGCAATCTCAGCACCCACAGGCGTGAATGCCGGATCAATTCCGCGTTCGAAGCGATAACGCGC
>JANMEM010000155.1:0-5206 GCA_031376985.1 Hyphomicrobiales bacterium | reverse complement strand
TCCTGCCATCCTTACCGCTGTCATTGCACCAACCGTTTTTCTGCAAGGGCCAGCCGAGATGATCAGCGGCGGCATCACCTTGGGTGCAGCTGTCATGAAACTGCCGCTGCTCGAAACCATTGGCATTGGCGTTGCAAGTGTGGCGCTGCTCAGGACCGTTTTGTAAGCGGGGCGCAGGCCTCCACCAACCAGCTCAGTGTGTTTTCATTCACCAATGAACCAATTTTGCGGAACACTTCCGCATGATATTCATCCAGCCAATGAATTTCAGCCTTCGTCAACAGCGTGTCATCAATCAAGCGTTTGTCGATGGGTGCAAAGGTTAGCGTTTCAAACGATAGCATTTTCCGGTCTCCGTCCTTTGGCGTTGAAGCTGGTTTCACCAACAAAAGGTTTTCAATGCGAATGCCGTACTTGCCTTTCAGATAATATCCGGGCTCGTTCGATAAAATCATTCCGGGCTCCAACGCTACAGTTCCGGCCTTGCTGATGCGGGCAGGGCCTTCATGCACGCTGAGAAAACTGCCAACGCCGTGACCAGTGCCATGATCAAAATCATAACCGTTTTGCCAAAGTGCAGCGCGTGCCATTGCGTCAAGTTGAACACCTGTTGTTCCCGCAGGAAACCGCGCCATTGACACTGCAATCATGCCTTTAAGGACCAGCGTATTGTGCCGCTTCATGATTGCCGATGCTTCGCCTATGATGACCGTTCTCGTCAAATCTGTCGTACCCTCGAGATATTGCCCGCCGGAATCAATCAAGTAAATTTCATTACGCCGTAGTGTTCGCCCCATTTTGCCAACTGCGTGATAGTGCGGAAGTGCTGCATTCGGTCCGGATGCCGAAATTGATCCAAACGACAGATCCTTCAACTTTCCTGTCGCCCGGCGGAAACTCTCCAATTTATTTTGCGCTGCGATTTCGGTGAGTGAACCAGAAAACGCTGCACTCTCCAGCCACGCCAAATAATTCGACAGTGCGGCACCATCACGGATATGCGCGTGTCTTGCCCCATTTTGCTCTACGCGATTTTTTCGCGCCCGTGGAAGGATGCAGGGGTCTTGGTCTTCGATAATATTTACATTTAATCTGTGCAGCACCGTTCTGATCGCTTCAGGGCACAGGGTGGGATCAACCAACACAGTCTGCCTTTTCTTTTTCAGGTGTGAAAAGACAAATTCGAGGCGGTCCGGATGTTCCACCCGCACATGTTTTCCGAACGCTTTCAGGACCAGGTCCGGGCAGCGGCGTTTATCAATGAAGAGCCGGGCTATGCCGTCCTTGAATACCAGTGCCCGCAGGAGTGCTATTGGCGTATGCGACACGTCGCTGCCGCGAATGTTAAGCGCCCATGCTACGGAATGCGGGTCTGTCAGCAATGCACAATCACAACCCTTGGCCGTCAGAGTGTCTGCAAGGAGGGCGAGTTTTTTCTCTGTTGAAAGCCCTGAATAGATCAACGGATGGAGATAGATAGAGTCTGACGGAACGGCCGGCCGATCTGTCCAGGCCACATCGACAAGGTTTACATTTAAGGCCTTCAACCTCAGCCCGGTTTTGTCTGCGAGTTTCTGCAGTCTTCTCGCTTCAGCCATACTGGTATTCCAGGCATCAAACGCCAGCGTCATGCCACGTTTGAAACCGGCCAAAAACTCTTCCAGTTTAGGGGTGTCAGGCGGCAATAGGTCTATTGAAAGACCTTTGGTTTCCTGAGCGGCTTGCACAGTATAACGGCCATCGACGATCAAGGCAGCACGCTTGAGCCCCACCAAAGCTGTGCCCGCAGACCCTGAAAAGCCGGTAAGCCACAATAGCCGCTCCGCTGCAGCAGGCACATATTCGCCCAAATACTCATCGTTTCGCGGCACCACCAGACAATCAACTTTGTCGGCCTTCATCAGACTGCGCAAAGTGGCAATGCGTTTTGCCAATAAAGGGGATTTAGTCACGCTCATGTTCTCCTCAGTGCATTAGTCACAATTCAGCAAACCACTTTAACGTGTGAGCAAGATGTTCATGCCATTTTGCCCCAAGGGGACAAATTAAGACGTGAAATCAATGACCAGACTTAGACTATTTGCCGTGATTCGCAGCTGGATCGCAGTCTATGATCCCCGTCTGGTCATGTTTGAGCAATTGCAGCCTTTGATAAAGGGCAGTGGGACCAGTCTGGTTTCAAACGCCATTGTGGTCATGATTGTGGCAACTGTAATCAAATCGCCGGAACAGGCGCAGACTGTGCAAGCTTGGGCAACATTTTGCTTCACTGTGATTGCCTGCAGTGTTGTTGCTTTGATTGTGGTCAAACGCGATTTCAACACGCCTGAAAACCGCGTTGCTGCATCTTTGATTCTGACATGCACAAGTGCTGCACGAGGTTTTACGTGGGGCATCGGCTTCATGTTGCTCATGCCGAACGCCGACGCCTATGAACAGATCATGTTGGGATGGGCCATAGCGGGCTTGATGTGCGGCGGCGCATTTTCAACATGGTCGCATCCTGCAGCTGCTGCCGCTTTCGCAGGTCTTGTCGGTCTTGGCGGCTTCATTGGAATGTCACAAGTGCCGGTCGTTGGCATGACGTGGATGCCTTATGCGGTTCCTGTGCTTTTCTTTTTTCTCATGCGGGCCGTGTTGGTCAGCGTGAATGTATTGCGGCAGAGCGTCGTGGCGGAAAAACAGCTTGTTGCAAAGAATGAAGTGATTGGCCTGTTGCTCCGCGATTTTGAAGAGAACGCAAGCGACTGGCTTTGGGAAACAGATCAACATGGCGTGTTGCGCCGCGGTACTGAACGGTTTGCCCGCGTTTTTGAAATTGCAGTAGAGAAGGTGGCGTCGCGCTCGCTGTTGGCCTTGACAGAAGTCCTCGGAAACGATGCTGCTGCAAATGACCTGTTCAGGGCGAAATTCAAGGCAGGAGAATCTTTCAGCAATCAGATTATCGCCATCAATTCCGGCAATATGGATCGGTATCTGAAGCTTTCCGCAAAACCCTTTTTGAACAGTGATGGCAGCATTGCAGGTTGGCATGGCGTTGCATCTGACGTGACGGACGAGCGTCTGGCCGATTTGAAAGTACGCAAACTCGCACTGTTTGACACACTCACTGACTTGCCAAACCGTGCTTTTTTTTACGACCGGCTTGAAGCCACTTTGTCTGTTGTGAACAAAACCCAAAGCTGGGTGATGTATTTGGATCTCGACGGTTTCAAAGCTGTCAATGACACATTTGGTCATGCTTCAGGTGATCAGCTTTTGCGCGCAGTCGCTGCACGTTTGTCCAGCTGCCTGCCAGCAAAAGGTATGCTGGCCCGACTTGGCGGCGACGAATTTTCCATTGTTTGTTCAGGCGTGAAAGATCGTATTGATGACTATGCAAAACGTATCACATCGGCGCTGTCGGCTCCTTTCAAAGTTGGCAACAACGACATCAATGTTGGTGTTAGCATTGGCATTGCACAAGTTTTCGATGGCATCGGAAACCGCGATGAAGTGATGCGCCGTGCAGATGTGGCCCTCTATGCCGCAAAAAACAAAGGTCGGGGCGGCGTTCGCTATTACGACGAAGACCTTGATCGCGCTCAACTGCGCCGAAGGGACATAGAGGCTGGTTTGCGCCAGGCACTCGCACAAAAACTGTTCACCATCCAATACCAGCCCATTGTTGATATCCAGTCTGGCCGCACTCATGCCTACGAGGCCCTTCTGCGCATGGAGACACTTGAGCTTGGCAATATCGGACCTGATGAATTTATCCCTGTGGCCGAGGAAACAGGACTGATCGGCGATATTGGTGATTGGGTTATCCGCAAGGCTTGCACTGACGCGGCCCGCTGGCCAAAAGAAGTTTGTGTGGCAGTCAACGTTTCGCCCTTGCAACTGCAATCCCATCGCATTCTCAGTGTCGTGACCAGCGCCTTGGCTGACTCTGGTTTGCAGCCGTCGAGGCTTGAACTTGAATTGACTGAGAATGCACTTGTTGAAAATGTGGAACAGACCACCCGCATTCTGGGCGACTTGAAAATACTGGGTGTACGTCTGGCGCTTGATGACTTTGGTACGGGTTACTCCTCCCTGTCGCACCTGCACCAGTTTCCGTTCGACAAAATCAAGATTGACCGCAGCTTCGTACAGAGCTTTGGTGAGCGCAAGGAAAGTGCCGCCATCGTCAACGCCGTAGCCCATCTGGCGCGCGATCTCGGCATTACCATGACGGCAGAGGGTGTCGAAACTGCCGAGCACATGAATGCCATGCGCGATGTTGGCTGTGACCATGTGCAGGGCTTTCTGTTGGGCAGGCCAGATGCTGTGCCGGGTCGTAATCCTGACATTGATGAGGATGAACCAAAGTCTGCCTAATTGCTGCGCTGCAATAGTCGTGTTGCAAAATTTGCATGTTATTTGGTCAAATATGGATCAGAATCGACATTAGGCATCTCGACTTGTCGCACTGGTTGCCACAGAATTTCTCAGCTCCTGTTGAAAAACTGACACAATTCAAGGATAAATCTCATTTTGTCGCAGCTATAGAAACATTAACGCGGCATGAACAGAGATATGCGATTATCGCATATCAATCGTCCTGACGGGCGCTTGTTTTCGAGGCATTTGCTTTCTAAATGAGCATCTAGATTGTGCATCGCACCAATAATTTGGCGACAAGCGATATTGCTTTGGCGCCTTACTGAACTGGAGAAACTAAAATGACGACGATCAACATGGGCCGCGAAACCATCCGCAACCACGGCTTCAACACTGCTCCTGGCCTTATGGGCCAGATCAAGACCTATCTTGCCCGCACCCATGCTGAAAAGCAGTTGCGCCAGCTGGATGACCGCCTTCTGTCTGACATCGGCTTGAAGCGCGCCGACATCGGAAAGTCGATCTGGGGTCGCTGAACCAAACTCATATATCACGCTCCCACCCGGGGGCCTTGATATAATTATGTGAACGCCTGGAGTCTTGCTTCAGGCGTTTCGCATTTGTTGTTGTTCGTTTCATGGCGACGGCGACCCAGTTATCAATTTTTACAACGTGGGTCGGAACCAATCCCCGGCATTTATAGGCGGCCGACACCCAGCGCAGCTGGTCTCTGGTCAGGCCCGAGAGAATGATGGTGCCGCCGGGTGCAATCAACTTCGTCAGCCCTTGGGCGAGAGACACCAGGGGCCGCGCCAGAATATTTGCAAATATCAAATCAAAC
>JANMEM010000101.1:0-6276 GCA_031376985.1 Hyphomicrobiales bacterium | reverse complement strand
CCTGCATTTTGCAAACGGCCATTGGCGCCGTAGATATATTCCTCATTCAGGGCCCAGCCGATGCCCTGCGCGGCCCCGCCTTGGTATTGGCCCTCAACGTAATCAGGGTGCATGGCTTTTCCGGCGTCCTGGATAACGGTGTAACGCTTTACAAGGCTGCGGCCCGTTTCCATATCCACTTCAACGTCACAGATATGCGTTCCGAATGAAACACCCGCACCGTCGGCAACAATTTCCGAATGACCGGCAATCGGGCCACCCGTGTTACCAGCACCTGCTGCGAGGTCTTTCAATGTCAGGGCTTTCAGGTTGCCATACTTGGCACCGACTGGCTTTGCCTCGCCATCTTCCCATTGCACATCTTCGACCGGAATTTCCCAGGTCTTGGCGGCGCGTTCCTTCAGAATAGTTACAGCCTTGCGCGTTGCATCAACCGCCGCCATTGACGACGAGAAGGTGCCGCGTGAACCGTCAGTCATGTCGTTGTGACCAAGTGACGAGGTGTCGGCGACGATGACGCGAACGTTGTCGTATTTCACGCCGAGTTCTTCCGCCACTGCCATGGCGAGAGCAGCGCGCGAGCCACCCACGTCAATGGTGCCAACGGCGACGGTCACGTTTCCGTCAGGTGTCACATTCACATCCACACAGGTCTGTCCACCGAAGTTGAACCAGAACGCGCAGGCCATGCCGCGGCCCATATTGGCCCCAAGCGGCGCTTTCATGTGCGGATGCTTCTTGGCGGCTTCCAAGGTGGGGCCGATGCCGATGGGTCCATAAATTGGACCATAGGACGACTGCGTACCTTCCTTGGCGGCGTTCTTGATGCGCAAGTCCACCGGATCCATGCCAATTGCGGTGGCCACCATGTCCATGGTGCTTTCGACAGCGAAGGCCGCCATGGGAGCTGACGGTGCGCGGTAGGCCGCCGACTTTGGACGGTTCAGCACCACGTCCTTGGCAACGGAGCGCACGTTCTTGAAGTCGTAACAGGCCCAGGCTGTCATGGCACCGAATTCGGCCCAGCTCGCAGGGAAAGCGCCGCCGTGATAGCGCAGCTCAGCATGGGCCGCAGTGATCGTACCGTCTTTCTTCGCTCCGATTTTCACATCGATGGACGTTGAAGACGTTGGTCCAGTGCAACGGAATACTTCTTCGCGTGACATCGTCAGCTTTACAGGGCGATTGGCCTTGCGCGACAGTGCGAGGGCCACTGGTTCCGCCCAGATGTGAGTCTTGCCACCAAAGCCGCCACCAATTTCAGAGGCTGTGACACGTAGTTTGTTGGCATCCATGCCAAGCAAAGTTGCGCACTGGTTGCGATAGACGAAGTGACCTTGGGTGCAGACCCAAAGCTCCGCCGTGCCGTCAGGGCCAACGTTGGCCAAACAAGAGTGTGGCTCGATGTAGCCTTGATGCGTCTGTTCGGTTTTGTAGGATTTTTCGATGATCACATCGGCTTCTTCGAAACCCTTGTCGAGATTGCCGTGGCCATATTGCGAGAGCTTGTTCCAGTTCGAAGCCTTGGTGGGCTTGGGTTCAATGCCATCGGTGAAAATGTCGTCGTGCAGCAAGGGCGCGTTTGGCTTCAATGCTTCGTCGACATCGGTGACGTGGGGTAGGATCTGGTAATCGACAACAATCAGCTTCAAAGCTTCGCGGGCCGTATGGGCATCAACGGCGGCAACGGCAGCCACGGCATGACCATCATAGTAAACTTTTTTGCGGGCCATGCAGTTTTCGAGAATATCACGCATGCCACGATCACCATTGGTGAGATCCGGCAAGTCAGCCGCGGTGACAATGGCTTTTACGCCCGGCAGCTTTTCAGCTTTCGAAATGTCAATCTTCCTGATCTTGGCATGGGCGTGAGGCGAGCGCAGGACGAGACCCACAAGTTGGCCCGGTGCGAAAGCGTCGGCACCGTATTTGGCGCGGCCGGTGACCTTGTCGATACCGTCGGGACGTGTGACGCGCTGGCCGATGACCTTGAATTTCTTTTGAACAAGTGATGTGTCGAGCGGCATGTTATGCACTCCTCATTTCTTTGGCAGCGGACTGAACGGCCCGGACGATTTTATCATAACCGGTGCAGCGGCAAAGATTGCCCGCAAGTCCGAAACGGATTTCTTCTTCGGTTGGATCAGGATTCTTCCGCAACAGCGCATCGGCGGCCATCAGAAAGCCCGGCGTGCAGACGCCGCATTGCAGGGCCGCACCCTCGATGAAATGGCGTTGCAGCGGATGCAGTTTCGCACCATCGGCCATCCCTTCAATAGTTTCGAGCTTCTTGCCGTCCATTTCGACACCGAGTACGAGACACGAGCAGACGAGGCGACCATCGATGATTACGGAACAGGAACCACAGTCACCGGTGCCGCAGCCTTCCTTTGCGCCGGTCAGGCCAATGCGATCTCGCAATACCGACAGCAGGGATTCATCGGGCTGGCAGGCATATTCCACCGCGTCGCCATTGATGGTTGTTGATACAAGATGTGCCATGCTTATTTGCCCCCTGCGCGCTTGTACGCAATTTCAGCGGCGCGCTTGGCCAGCACGCCTGCAACTTCAGTTCGGAATTCAATAGTGCCGCGCTTGTCGTCAATCGGTTTGCAGGCAGCAGACGCAGCAGCGGACAATCTGGCTTTCGCATCATCATCCAGCTTTGAACCGATGATGGCTTTTGCGGCCTCTTTCACCAGCAAGACCGTTGGGGCAACGGCACCCAAGGCCACGCGGGCGGCGGTGATGACGCCTTTGCCATCAATGGTCAGGTTGATGCCAACGGACACCACGGCAATGTCCATTTCCGTTCGCGGAATAAAGCGCAGATAGGCGTCACCGGACTTTGGCTTTTTTGCCGGCAGCACAATCGACTCGATGAATTCGCCCTTTTTCAAGTTGGTGCGACCTACACCTGCGGGAACATCTTCCACAGCCAGTTTGCGTTTGCCTTTCGGCCCCGCAATGTTGACCTTGGCATTGGCGGCTACTAGAGCCGGAACCGAGTCTGCGGCGGGTGAGGCATTGCACAGATTGCCAGACATGGTGCAGCGGCCTTGCACTTGCTTGGATCCAATCAGATTAGCGGCTTCCACAACGCCTGGCCAGGCTTTTGCCAAGGCCTTGTCTTCAGAAAGCGCCGAGCAGGGTGTGCCAGCGCCGATCACGAAGCCGGAGGCTGATTTCTTGATATCGCCCATGCCCTTGATGCGTTTTATATCGACAACAAGGTCAGGCTCCAGCATTCCTGCCTTCATCTTCACGAGCAGGTCGGTACCACCGGCCAATATAAATGCCTTGCCTTTTTCCTTGGCGAGCAGGGCAACGGCATCTTTCACCGTTACGGGAGATTCAAAGCGCATCATTCACCTTTTTGGATTGATGGCACACATTGGCTATTCTTGACCATGTGGTCAACAGGGGTGCGGCGTTTGGCTTGCAAAATTTGGCGGTCTTGGCTGCATTTAACGCATAGACCTAGGACGCAATGACGAGTTTGGTGCCCGCAGCGCCAAAAGCGGCGAAGAACTTGGCACTGGGTGGCTTCTCTGTGACAACCACCTCGATGTCTGGGTAATCACAAACTTTTACGAATGCCGTTTTGTCAAATTTCGATGAGTCTGCCAGAATGACCCTGTGGGCGGCGCAGCGAAGGGCAGTTGAAGCAAACTGCGCTTCCAAAATCGTGGCGTTCATTGGGCCTGCCACGGTATCAAGAGCACCAATCGACAAGAAGGCATGCCGCACCTGAAATTTTGAAATAAAATCGGTCGCTGCCTGACCATAGGCAGCACCGCTGTCGGCCTCCATTTCACCACCTGCGAGTTAAACCTTGTTGCCTGCGACATCAGCCAAGGTGCGGGCGATTTCTGTTGAGTTCGTGATCACAGTCAGGTTGCGGCGTTGGCGCAATTCACGAGCGAAGAATGTGGTGGTGGTTCCAGTGTCGACAAGGATACTCTCGCCATCTCGCACCATTTGAATGGCGGCTCGCGCAATCGCAATTTTTGCTGGTGCAAATTCGCGCATGCGCCGTTCAAATGTGGCTTCTGCCATATTGTGTGGCAGTGCCAGTGCGCCATGCAATTTCAGGATTTCGCCATTCTGCTCCAGTGGAGCAGCGTCACGGCGGATGGTTTCATCTGAAACATCCAACAGAGCAGCAAGATCAGTGATCGAGAGGCTTCCATGTTGGCGTAAAGCCGACATGATTTTGGCGTGTCTTTCACGAACTTTGAGGTTTTTCATTTGGATATTTGGTTTTATTGATCGTTTAAGCGCTTTAAACCATCTAATTACCACATTAACTTTCAATATTACACAAGAAACCACAATTAATTTGACTGTTATATCAGATTGTCGGATGCTTTAGGCTGTGTAAGGTTTCTGTGAGACTGGGCACAATTGGCTGCCACCCGCAAGCCGGAACGCGACAAGCTTTCCCACCAGCCCCCGGGAGGAAAGTGAACGCTGTTTCGTCGCGGGTGGCCGCTTTGTTATTTTACTTTCATGCAGGCTTGGTAGCGGTTGTTGACGCTTTCAGCAAAACGACCGGTGCTGAAACTGCGTTTCAATTTAGGACTATTCAGCGCGATGTCCGGCAACCGTGCAAAAGCCGCAGGCTTTTTCATCACAAGCGCATAGCGGTTCCGCAGCAGCGTGAACGTGCGCGTTGTCACAAAGTCAGTTTGTTTCTCGCGCTGCAAGTCATTTCGAACATCAGCGTCTGAAAGGCCAAGTTGGTGTTTGCTGGATCCTGCACGAATTGCTTTTTCTGATGATGTGACAGTTTTGCGGACGACTCCATCCTTGCTGTAACTCAGCAGATCACCATCGGCGGAGAGTTTTTCGCCCGACAGTTTTGATACCACATCCTGGAATGCCGCGTTGCGCGAGGCGAAGCGTCCTGCATTGAAATCCGCAAACCGGAAAATTTTCTGGTTGTAACCCGTATCGTAACCCAGCAGTTGTTTGACGCCATAATACATGCCGCCGTGACGGGTGTAGAGTTGGTCCCTGACGCCATAAACATCGTCCAGCGTCATGGGCAACCAACGGCGCTGCCTTGCCATTTCGAGTGCAAACTTTACCGACACCTGCATTGAGCCCACGGTGTCGATTTCATTTTTATCTTCGATCAACCTGTTGAGCAGGCCGAGCCGGATCACGGCATCAATGCTGGCGGACTCACTGGCGTAGTCTACCAGGGAACGGTAGGCGAGGTCGAGGTCGCGCTCTGATTTGGCATTGCGTATGCGGGTCATGAAACTGGTCTGCGGAGTTGGATTGTTTTCGAGCCACCTCATCGCAATGGTGCCGCCAATGGGAACTTTTGCGAATTTTTCGCGCAAGGCTGTCTCCGAGAGTTTCCCCAAACCGGGCACTTTGGGATCAGCATGGAAACTTGATTCCTGGTCGATCACGGCAATGGCAGCGCATATATTCTCGCGGCTTTGCGGCAGTCCGTGCAATTGCAATACATCCTGTAAATCGAAGGCCCAGCCCTTTGGGTCTTCTACATTGCGTTCAGCTCTTTGAATCAAGCGTGCAGTCGTATTTACAGTAATTGTTTCTTCGGCGGATGCCGGATTCTGGAAGAAGAGGATTGCCACAGTGGCAATGACGGTGATTTTCAACATGCTTGGCTATTTCACCAAAATTGCGGGAAAATCATGGTCAGGCGAGGTCGGCCTTTTTGTCCGCACTCACCAAGGCTTTTGATCTTTTACCTCGATTCCCGAATCCTCCACCACCGGGCAGTTCGACAATCAGCGAGTCACCCTTGGCAATAACGTGAACGCCCTTGTCTTTCAGGTGCGAACCCGAGCCACGATAGGCCGCCCCCACCCGGCCCGGTTTGCCACCCTCCCGTCCCTGCGCGGCATGACGGATGCGGTCGAAGGTGGCGGCGGAGATGACGAAGGGGGCTTCTTCGCGGTTGAGGATTTCAATACGTTGTCCGAGCCCGCCGCGATATTCGCCCTGACCTCCGGAACCTTTGAGGAATTGCTTTTGCCGGAACCACAGCGGACATTGGCCTTCGGTGATTTCAACGGGGATGCTGCCCACACCCGACGGGAAGGCCATGGTGGACAAGCCGTCTTGACCCGGTCTTCCGCCAATGCCGCCGAGTCCAATGGAGATCACGCCGAAGGGTGTTGCGTCTCTGGTTTCGTTTGCTGAAACTTGTCCGTGGGCGGATGAAAGTGAGAGGATCCAGATGGCACCGGCACTTTCGGCCTGCACCTGTCCGGGCAAGGCTTGTGCGAGGCA
>JANMEM010000120.1:0-2185 GCA_031376985.1 Hyphomicrobiales bacterium | reverse complement strand
CGCGACACGCCGGAGAACATGTGGATCAAGGATCCGGAATCCGGTGAGATGGTGTTTTACCGTGACCTTGAAGCCAACCAGTTTGTGTTTCCGGGTTCCGGCCATCACCACCGCATGCCCGCGGAAGCCCGCATGAAATCGTTTTTCGACGGCGGCGAGTGGGAAAAAATCCAGCTTGCAACCGTCGCCGTTGACCCACTCAAATTCCGCGACGAGCGCAAATATGCTGACCGTCTGAAAGAGGCAAAGGCCAAGGGCCATGCTGATGATTCCATCCACGCCGGCATCGGCAAGGTCGAAGGTCAGACCATCGTGGCCATGGTGCAGGACATGAGCTTTATCGGCGGCTCCCTCGGCATGGCCGCAGGCGAGGCGATTATTACAGCGATGCGCAAGGCCCTATCGGCCAAATGTCCCTGCGTGATTTTTGTGGCTTCCGGTGGTGCGCGTATGCAGGAAGGGATTTTGTCACTGATGCAAATGCCGCGCACCACAATTGCTGTGCAGGATTTGCGCGCCGCTGGTCTGCCTTATATTGTTGTGCTGACCAACCCGACAACGGGTGGCGTCACCGCGTCCTATGCCATGCTTGGCGACGTGCATCTGGCTGAACCCAATGCGCTCATCGGCTTTGCAGGCCAGCGTGTCATCGAGCAAACGATCCGCGAAAAACTGCCTCCAGGATTCCAGCGGTCGGAATATCTGAAAGATCACGGCATGGTGGACGTGGTGGTGTCACGGTTGGAGATGAAGTCAACCGTCGCCCGCATCGCCCGCATTCTGATGAAGCAACCCGTCAACACCACATCAACTGCTTTGGTCCCGGCGTAAAAACAAATGGCCGTCAGTGATGCGATTCTGACGAGACTCCTGTCGCTGCATCCGAAGATCATTGATCTCAGTCTGGACCGCATACACCGCATCCTCGCCAGACTGGGCCATCCCGAAAAAAAACTGCCTCCGATCATTCACATCGGGGGCACCAACGGCAAGGGTTCGACGCAGGCTTTCCTGCGGGCCATCATGGAAGCAGCACGACTGAAAGTTCACGCCTACACCTCGCCGCATCTGGTCAAATTTCATGAGCGTATTCGGGTAGCAGGCGACCTGATTTCGGAAACGGATTTGTCTGCACTGCTGGAAGAATGTGAAGTGGCCAATGCCGATGAGCCCATCACGTTTTTTGAAATTACGACAGCTGCCGCATTTCTTGCCTTCGCGCGAACGCCAGCAGATTATTTGCTGCTGGAAGTGGGCTTGGGCGGCAGGCTCGATGCTACGAACGTCACCCCACCACCAAAAGCCTGTTGCATCACTTCCCTTGGCCTAGATCACCAGCAATTCCTCGGTGATACACTTGAACTGATCGCACGGGAAAAAGCAGGTATCATCAAGCGTGGCGTGACTTGCGTGATAGGCTCTATGCCGCAAGAAGCGCGTAACGCCATTGAAACCGTTGCTGAACAGGTGAAAGCTCCGCTCAGCATTTCCGGTCAGGATTGGGATGCTTACGCACAGCATGGCCGCATGGTGTTTCAGGATGCAGACGGTCTGCTGGATTTGCCCTTGCCCGCACTTCCCGGTCACCATCAGATCGGTAATGCCGGGAACGCCATCGCTGTGCTGCGGGCCATTCAGGATCAACGCATTACAGATGCGCACATTGCTGAAGGCTTGAAGTCCGTGTCATGGCCTGCACGTTTGCAGCGCCTCAAAAACGGAGCTTTGTCGTCCATGATTCATGATGCTTCGGAACTCTGGCTTGATGGTGGCCATAATGCCGATGCGGGAGTTGTGCTGGCCGATGCATTGCGCGCCATGCCGAAAAAACCTTTGGTCATCATCTGGGGCATGCTCAACACCAAGGACGCCACCCAGTTTTTCCGCCCACTTGCCGCGCTGGCGAATCATGTGGTGACACTCTCGATCCCCAATGAACCCAACGCTATTCCTGCTGATCAATTGGCCGATACTGTGCGCAGCCTAGGCGCAGAAGCCACAACCACGACTGATGTCACAGATGCAGTGCGGCAGGCTTCATCCCTGAAATCTGCCGCACGGATTTTGATCTGTGGCTCACTCTATCTTGCAGGCCATGTGCTGGCCGCAGAACAGCAAACCGAAATGTCTGCTGTCACCGGCGTGGCCCGTCGTTAGGCGATTGACTGCTCGATCCAGCTTTGCA
>JANMEM010000093.1:0-1739 GCA_031376985.1 Hyphomicrobiales bacterium | reverse complement strand
GCCATGGGCTGTGGTGCGGTCGGTTCCCACAATCACTATGTCCACTTGGCCATGCTGCATAAAATGGCCCCCGGCATTGTCCACAATCAAGGTGTGAGGCACACCGTGGTTATTCATTTCCCACGCCGTCAGCTGCGCACCTTGGTTGCGCGGGCGGGTTTCATCAACATAGACATGAACCGGAATGCCAGCCTCAATCGCCATGTAAATGGGGGCCGTCGCGGTGCCATAATCCACCGTGGCCAACCAACCGGCATTGCAATGGGTGAGAATGTTGACGCGTTCGCCCGGCTTCTTCGTGGCGGCAATCTGCTTGATCACCTCAAGCCCATGCCGACCCATGGCGCGATTCAGCTCAACATCTTCTTCGGCAATTTCGCCAGCACGGACATGGGCCGCAGTTCGACGTTCCGCTTGCGGCACACCGCGCAAAAACCCGCGCATTTCATCCAGCGCCCATTTCAGATTGATGGCTGTGGGCCGTGTCTCATGCAGCTTGTCCCATACCGCATTCAGATTTGAATCACTTGCATCATCACCCATGGCAATGGCTACGCCATAGGCGGCAGTCACGCCAATCAGCGGTGCACCCCGCACCCACATATCGCGAATGGCCACCGCAACATCATCAACAGTCTTCAGCCTCACAATACGAAACTCATGCGGCAGCCAGCGTTGGTCAATAATATCAATGCTGCGGCCATCAGTGTTCAACCAGATTGTGCGGTAATGGCGATCTCCAACTTTCACAACACAATCTCCGTTTCAAGGCGCATCGCCAGTTTGTTGATTTCATGCAGACTGTGAATATGTGCACGATTGACGGCAAGATGCCGCCCCAGCTTCAAAGCCTTGGTCTCGCAATTGGCCCGCACATCGGCATTCTCGATTGTCTCAAAATCAGCGTTGTGGGCAAGACCCAAAATACGGCGGTGCATTTCAACGCCGGCAAACCCCAACATATCCACCCAGATGTTTTGCAGCACCAGATCCAGCGCCTGCTCAGACCCCAGCATGTCACCTTGGTCTTCAAACAATTGCCGCTGATATAAAATGCCATTGCGCTCACTGTGCCAGAGCCGCGAAAATTCGTCGCGAAAGACCTGCCAAATTTCGACAACAACAGTCAGCAAATAACCACGCATCGAATCCCGTTTGCCCATGGCCTCATGACCGGACTGTGAAAAATAACTCATCCAGAAATTCGCCAGCAACATTCCCACATCAAATGCCATGGGACCATAGAACGCAAACTCCGGATCAATCACCCGCGTTTGATCCGCCGTCACCATCGCAGAACCCGTGTGGAAATCACCATGTAACAGCGTTTCCGGTGTGGCTGCAAAGATGTGCTTCATCCGTTGCGCCGCAACTTTCAAATCCCGGTCCGCCCGCAGTGCCGCCACAATGCCATCGAGCTGTGGAGTGGTGTGACGGTTCATTTTCGCGTTGTAATAGGGATCACTGAATACGAGACTTTCCGTAATATCGCAAAGCGCCACATTGTCGGCAAACAGTGCCATATCAGCCTTGCGCAGCTTGGTGTTCATGCACAAATCAGACCCGCGAAACAGGGTCCGTGCCAGAAACAGTCCAAGGTCATTTGCGATTTTGGGAAGCTGCTGTCCCTCGATCAGTGCCCGCCGCAAGATGATATGCGGCGAGAGATATTCCATAATGATGATGGCCTGCTCTTCATCAAAATGAAAAATTTCGGGCAACATGCCGGGGTCGCGTTG
>JANMEM010000041.1:0-2461 GCA_031376985.1 Hyphomicrobiales bacterium | reverse complement strand
ACCCGCGAAATGGCGTCAGGTGCAGGCCATGATGCGGCCTATATCAACCGCGTGACCCCAACTACGATGATATTTGTACCATGCCTCGGCGGCATCTCCCACAACGAAGCGGAGTCGACAACGCTGGATGAATGTGGCGCGGGCACACAGGTTCTGCTCAATGCTGTTCTTGCCCACGACAAGGTTTTAGCTTGATTTGACCGTATATACGTTTTGTGTCATAGTATATAAATGACTATATATCTGAAAGATGAGGCCACAAGCAAAGCCGTTCGCAAGCTGGCGAAACTGCGGGGAGTAACACTTACCGAGGCTGTGCATTCTGCTGTGTCTGACGCTCTCGCAAAGGAAAATGAACCCAAGCGCCGCAAAAAAATTTTGGATGCGCTCAGGGAACTGCAGGCTGAATTTGCCGGGCGCCCAAGTACTGGCCTGAAGGCCGACAAGGCTTTTTTTGACGACATGTCTGGCGATATCTGATGTTTCTGGATGCCTCCGCTGCGATTGCGGTTTTGGCCCGTGAGGAAGACGAGGCCATCATCGCTGAAAAGCTTGCCTCAGCGACCAATGTCTTATTCTCCTCCCTCGCACTTTACGAGACCACTGTTGGTTTGGCTCGGGCGTCGGGCCTCGACTTAGGCAAAGCAGAAGCGCTTGTTCAAAAAATGCTGGAAGTTACTCAAGCGCAAATCATCGAAATCACTGCCGAGATTGGATTTGCTGCGGTTGGCGCACATGGCCGTTTTGGCAAGGGCAGGCATCGCGCGAGTCTCAACATGGGGGACTGCTTTGCCTATGCCTGTGCCAAAGTGCACAAGGTGCCGCTTTTGTGCAAAGGTAACGATTTCGTCCACACCGATATTGAATTGGCCTGAGTATTGTCAGATCATCTTTCAAAGCGAGCGCGGGAATTGGCACTCTTGCTGACGCATTGGCCCTCAGTGACGGGCACAGTGGATGAAGCTGCTCTGCCCGCAAAGCTCGCAGCGTCTTTGACTTTTGACAGTGTGTGGGTTGCGCCTATTCCGGGTGATGTAGCGGGCCGCAGCAATGTGTTTGCCTTGAAGCGCGGCATGTCACAGCGGACCATTGTACTGACCGGGCATTTTGATGTTGTCTCGGTGGAAGATTATGGGGCTTTACAACATCTGGCGTTCAAACCTGAAGAGTTGCTCTCAGCAACAATAGAGCGGTTGCGCATAACAGGCGAAAATCCGTTGGCGCTTTCTGACTTTGAAAGTGGCGACTATCTGCCGGGCCGGGGGCTGCTTGATATGAAGGCGGGACTTGCAGCGGGCCTCGCAGCGATGGAAGTCTATTCTGGTGATGCAACACTGGTGTTCATCGGTGTATCCGATGAAGAAGAAAAATCTGCTGGCGCCCGCGCTGCCGTTCCGCAACTGAAACAGCTTGCCGCAGATGAGAGACTGGACATTGCTCTGGTCATCAACCTCGATGCCATTGCAGACAATGGTGACGGTTCAGCAGGCCGCGTGGTCACCTATGGGTCAATCGGCAAGCAATTGCTGACGGCGATCGTGGTGGGCAAGCAAACCCATGCAGGCTATCCGCAAAATGGTGTCAACGCGGCCTATGTAATGGCAGAGTTGGTGCGTGAAATCGAGTTGTCACCTGAATTGTCCGAAGCTACAGGAAACGAATTAGCTGCACCCCCTGCTACACTTTTCGCCAAAGACTTGAAGCAAGGATATAATGTTACGACGCCACACTTGGCTTACGTATATTGGAACACAATGCAGCACCGGCGCTCAGGTGCGGATGTATTGGCGATAGCGATGGAGCTTGCGGCACGCGCAGTTACTCGGGCAGAATTAAAAACAGGTCACAAGATTGCACTGAAACGGGTTGCAGATATTGCAAGACCTGTTGGCATCAAGCTTGATCCTGCCCAAAGTTTGCCGGATCAGACCTTGGCTCTTCTCTCTGCCATGGCGCAGCAGATTGATGAGCCAACAGTGATCATGGGCTTTGGCTCCATACCTTATCCTGCGGTTTTGCTGCGTGACGAAAATCTGCGAAACATCATTGGCGAAGCTGCGCGCCCCCACGGCTTGGCGGAGGTCAACTATTTCGCGGGCATTTCAGACATGAGCTTTTTTGGCCAATCCTCTGGCGATCTTTCCGAAGTTGCTGCCAACACGCCGATTTGGGGTACCAGCTTTGCCATGCCGGAGCCCGGTGACCATCCCACCATCAATATTGGCCCGTGGGGGCGCGACTATCATACGTGGCTGGAACGTTTGCATACGCCCTACGCCTTTGAGGTTTTGCCCCGCGTGTTGCTTTCAGTGATTGAAGCCGTGGCTGAAAAAAGTTAGAGACCCACCCAACATTCCCAAGGAGGCCAGCATGGCATTGAAGCGTATCAACCCCGGCAAGCGTATGAGCGAAGCGGTTATTCACAATGGCATGGCCTATCTGGCTGGTTTTGTAGCGGAAG
>JANMEM010000575.1:0-1528 GCA_031376985.1 Hyphomicrobiales bacterium | reverse complement strand
GTCCTCAAATCAGTTCGCTTGCATGATCGGCCATTGTGGCGACAAAGTGAAGGTCACGCGGGCGTGACAAAGCGTGGCTTGCGATTTTTGATGACCCCTGCCAGTGATGCGGCATGGATTTGAATGTTTCATTCGGTGCGGCCATGCTGGCAGGCGTGCTAAGTTTTCTCAGTCCCTGCGTTTTGCCGCTGGTGCCGCCTTATCTGGTTTACATGTCGGGGGTTTCGCTGGAGGATTTGACGGCTGCGAACAGTCAAGCGTCAGAGCATCACCGCCGCCGTGTCATGCTGTCGAGCCTGCTGTTTGTGCTGGGCTTTACCACGGTGTTTGTGTTGCTGGGGGCCACGGCTTCGGCGTTTGGGCAGGTGCTGCGGCAAAACCTGCCGCTGCTGTCACAAATTGCGGGTGCGCTTATCATCGTCATGGGTCTGCATTTCATGGAGGTGTTTCGTCTTGGTTTCTTGATGCGCGAGGCGCGCTATCAGACCAGTCAAAGCAACGCCAGTTACGCCGGAGCCTATGTGATCGGCCTGGCTTTTGCCTTTGGCTGGACGCCCTGCATCGGCCCGGTGTTGGCGGCGATTTTGTCGGTTGCGGGGTCTACGGAAAGTGTTGGACGTGGCATGGCGTTACTGGCGTTCTATTCTATGGGCCTCGGCATTCCCTTCATGCTCGCTGGTTTCAGCATCGACTCGTTCCTTGGCTTTTCGCGCAAATTCCGCCGCCATATGGTGGTGCTGGAACGGGTGATGGGTGGGCTGTTGGTACTGACGGGCATCATGTTCCTGACGGGATGGATGCAGAATATTTCCTATTGGCTGCTGGAACAGTTTCCGGGACTCGCCACAATCGGCTGAATTTGCTTAAGTGACGGCATGGGGACAGCAGCAATAAAACTAGAAGGCATTCAGGCCGTCGTATTCGACGCCTACGGCACGTTGTTTGACGTGCAATCACCTGTGGCCAAACTTGCAGGCGAAATCGGCGACAAGGCTTCATTGCTTGGTGTGCTGTGGCGGCAGAAGCAGCTGGAATACACCTGGCTCAGAAGTCTTATGGGCACCCATGCGGATTTCTGGGTGGTGACGCGGGATGCGCTGGACTTTGCGCTGGCGGAATTGGAGATCAATGAAAGCGGCTTGGCCGATGAGTTGATGACGCTCTATCTGAAACTAGAGGTTTTTCCGGAGGTGGTTGCCGCACTGACTGCTTTGCGTCAGCGGGGAAAGCGCTTGGCCATTTTGTCCAACGGCAGCCCGTCAATGCTGGAGTCTGTGGTCCGCCATGCCGGGTTGGACAAGATGTTTGAGCATGTGTTGTCGGTTGAGGAGGTTGGCATCTACAAGCCTTCGCGCCGGGTCTATCGTCTGGCCATGCAGAAATTCCATATTCAGGATGCGCCATCGATCTGCTTTGTATCAGCCAATACCTGGGATGCTCAGGCGGCAGCCCAGTTTGGGTTTCAGGTTGCAAGGATTGCAAGGGTGCCGAAGCGTGATGATAACATGCCGGGGAAAGTGTCGCGGGT
>JANMEM010000574.1:0-1618 GCA_031376985.1 Hyphomicrobiales bacterium | reverse complement strand
GCCTGCCGCAAACACGCCGGGCAATTCCGTTTGAGTGGACCATGGTGCGGTGACCAGATAACCGCCATTCTTGAATGGCAACTGCCCCGCAAACAATTCCGTAGCGGGCTTGTGGCCAATGGCAATAAACACGCCGTCCAGTTCCTGCACTTCGGTGGCACCGGTTTTCACATTCTTCAAACGCACCGAAGTCACACCACGTGGTTCATCTGTCCCCAGCACTTCATCAAGTGCCGTGTCCCACTTCACTTTGATTTTCGGATGCTTGAATAACCGGTCCTGCAAAATCCGTTCGGCCTTGAATTCATTGCGGCGATGGATCACCGTCACTTCTGTTGCGAAGTTCGTGAGGAACAAAGCCTCCTCAACAGCGGTGTTGCCGCCACCGACGACCATGACCTTGCGGTTGCGATAGAAGAAGCCATCGCAGGTCGCGCAAGCGGAAACACCAAAGCCCTGATATTTTTCTTCACTCGGCAAGCCAAGCCATTTCGCCTGGGCCCCCGTTGAAATGATCAGGGCATCGCAGGTGTATTGCGTGCCAGAATCACCCCTGAGCCAGATCGGCGACTGGTTGAGTTTAACTTCCGTAATGGTGTCGGAAACCACTTCCGTGCCCATGTGCTCGGCTTGTGCCTTCATCTCGTCCATCAGCCACGGCCCCTGAATGGCCTTGGCAAAGCCCGGATAGTTTTCAACATCCGTGGTGATGGTCAATTGTCCACCCGGCTGAATGCCTTGCACAACAAGCGGTTTCAGCATGGCGCGGGCGGCGTAAATGGCAGCAGTATAACCAGCAGGGCCTGATCCGAGGATCAGGACACGGACGTGACGGGACGACATGGGAGACTCCATTAGAGCTATGAGAAATTAGCATAGCTTAAGTTTTGGGCTCTTGCCAAGCCTTAAACGACAAAGTGATATAACAGTTTATTTTGCCCGGTAGGCCTTCACCCGTGACCACGTGTAAATCGCCAGCGCCGTCCAGATCAACGCAAAGGCCGCCATCTTGTACTGGCTGAAGGGTTCCTTGAACACAAACACTGCAATCAAGAAAATCATGGTGGGTGCGGAATACTGCATGAGGGCAATCGTCGAAAGGCGCAGGCCCTTCGCCCCGATAGCATAGAGCATCAGCGGCGTGGCTGTGAACAGGCCGGAGATCGCAAGCAACACCGCGTCCTTCCATCCCGTATGCAGAAAGTGGCTGGTGCCCCGCATTTCAAACCACGCCAGAATGGCCAGTGAGGGTATGGCTAAAATCAAGACCTCAAGGAAAAATCCCTGCGTCGCACCAATGGCCAAGGTCTTTTTGAAATAGGCATAAAAACCCCAGGTTACGGTCAGGATCAGCGACACCCACGGCAGCCCACCATTTTCATAGGTGAGAACACCCACAGCAATCGTAGCAAGGCCAATGGCAAACATCTGCACACGATTGAGTTTTTCCCCCACCAGCACAGCAGCCAGAAACACCGAGAACAGCGGATTGATGTAATAGCCAAGTGCGGTTTCCAGAGCCCGCCCGGACGTGACGGCCCACACATAGGTGCCCCAATTCAAACTGATCAGCGCGGATGTCAGAAACGCCAAGGCCAGAGTGCGCGGATTTGAAATC
>JANMEM010000529.1:0-13408 GCA_031376985.1 Hyphomicrobiales bacterium | reverse complement strand
TCGGTGAAAAACACCTTTTGCTGACCATTGCCACGTTGGGTGACGTGGTGGGGAAGACCGGGGATGACGATACGAGCGAGACGGGCCATGGGTGGAAAAGTGGCACGTGACGTGAATAATGTCAATAGAATGCACTGTCACCGAAAATTGACTGTGAAAGACCGACGATGGTTCTGGGCATCGCCGGTCTCGTAGTCTTGCGCCAGAGCGCCCCCAATGGCGCAAGACAATATCCATACGTCAAACATCAGGCTGCGGCTCACCATGCGTATCGGCAAGTTACATTTCCGGGGAAGAGGTTTGACGTATGAACTGTCAATCTTGATTGACTTCAGCTACCTAAGTATGAGTGGATTAATTGTCAACCTCAATTAACAATAATTATCTATCAAAGCGCTTCTAATCAGCATTTTCTCAAAAACTAGAATATCAGATCATGAGATTTGACGTTGTTTCAGCGACTTGCTAATTGTCAATCATGGTTGATAAAAAGCAGACCCAATTTCCGAGGCAAAACATCCGCAGCCTTATTCTGGATATTTCCCTTGGGCTCGATAACCGTCTGCAAGGCCTGCGTGATGGAACGCGCTATGCCAATGTGCGTGAATCCGATGTGAAGGTGTTCATGCGGGCCTTTCGGGCTCCGCGCAGCGTGGCTGAAATTGCAAGGTCACTGAATATTTCGAGGCAGGCCGTGCATGCATCAGTCAAGCGTTTGCAGGGCATCAAAGTGGTGGAGTTACAGCCGCAGCCGGGCAACGACCGCGACAAGCTGGTTGTTGTAACGGAGAGAGGCTATCACGCACAGGACACCGCCGTTGAGCAACTCAATACCATTGAAGCTGAAATGGCAGCCGTAATCGGTGCCGAAGCGCTGGAGCAGCTGCGGCATCAACTCTCGCTGCTGTCGCAAGCGTTCAAACTCCCGAAAGCGATTGACGCTTAAGCCACTGGCGTGAAGTCATCATCGTCGTGGTCGGCCATCAGCTCATTGATGGTTTCAAATGCTTCGCGCAAACGCCAGCCGACTTTGGGGTGGCCAAAGCAGACGCGAATGTGTTGACTGGGCGATCCCGGAATCAGCTCAAACAAACTGCCCGGTGTGACCTTGATTTTATGTTGGGCCAGAGTTTGCGCAAAGCGTGCGGGTTGCCAGTGCTTTGGCAGTTGCAGCCACGCATAGGGCGCACCCGGGGCGCAGCGGTAGATTTCATTTTTGAATACTTCGAGAAACAGACTGCGCCGAGCCGCCAGTTCTGCCCTCGTGCGCTCCAGAATGCTGGAGGCCATGTCGGTTTCAATCCAATAGCGTGCAATTTCTCCGGTAATGCCAACAGTGCGGGCTGCCATGTTGCGAATGTGAGAGCGCAACACACGTTCCTGGCCTTGGGGTGAGACCACGAAACCAATACGCAAGCCGGGCGCCAATGTTTTGCTCAAGCTGGTGATGTGAAATGTTCTCTCTGGTGCAAGCTCATAAAAAGTCGGGGGTTGCACGCGGGCATCCAGCAGACGGAAAATATCGTCTTCGATTATGGTCAGGTCGTGATTGCGGGCGATCACTACAATTTCGTCGCGGCGTTTCGCACTCATGGTGTGGGTGGTCGGGTTTTGCAGAGTTGGCACGATATAGAGAAGTTTTGCGCCCGTCGCCTTCATGTGATGGAGCAGAGAATCCGGCAACATTCCATCGTCATCCATATCGACAGCGACTGATTTCAAGTGGGTATTCTTGAAGGTGGTGCGCAACAGTGCGTAATTGATGCGTTCAGCGAGTACTCCGGTCTGGCCTTCGCCTATGGCCTCCAACACGGTGATCAGACCCAGATGGGCACCAGCCGAGATCACCACATTGCTTTCGGTGACGTTGATTCCGCTGCGCTTCAGCCATTGCACGGCCATGGAGCGGTGCATGTGAAAACCTTCAGTTGGCGCATAGTCGAGAAGATCCAGCTTCCGCGGATCGCGCATGACGGACTGCATGGCGAGGTCAAATTCTTCCGGTTTCACCACAGGCGGCGGAATGGCGTGGCTGAGGTCGATGATGCCGTCGGTTTCGATGGACGGGGACGTGAGTGCCGAGACCATGGGCTTTTTGCGGATGTAGCTGCCGCGACCAACTTCGCCTTCCAGCAGCCCCCGGATTTCAGCTTCTTTGTAGGCCCTTGTGACTGTGCCCAAGGTGACGCCGAGCTTCCAGGCAAGGTCGCGCTGGGGCGGCAGCCTGGCCCCTTCCCGCAACACCCCGCCTTCCACATCGCGCAACATTGCATCGGCAATGGCGAGGTACAAAGGTTTGGTACGATCCAGTTCAGGCTGCCAAATTGTCATGGGAACAATAATCCGATTGTATGTATAATTAGGCCACGATATGTAGATATTCCAGCGCAATCAAGGAGAATTTCGCTGTTTTATAAATGATACAATCGATACAAATGGAGATGACAATGCGAGACTATGTGCTGACACAATCCCAATCCCGGCAAGCCTATGGCATGCTCACGGTGGTGGCGCGTCTGGTCCGCAACTGGAAACACCATCGCGATCTGGAGAAATTGCTAAAGCTGGACGATTATCTGCTGCGTGACATGGGCCTGACGCGTGGCGTGGTGCTGCATCTGGCAGGCTTGCCGCTGACTGTTGATGTGGACTGGGAGCGGGAACGGGTGCTGCGGGGGCGCTAGGGAGAAAGGGGACAGTTTACTTCAAAAGTAAACGGTCCCCATCAATAGGCATAATTGGCACGGGCGTTTTGAAGCCGGATTGCGACGTGGTGCCATGAGGGCACTGCCTTTGGCGTATTTATCTCCCCCCATCACTTCTGCTATCACACATGACAAATCAGCAGGAGCTTTGCCCATGAACAAGCCGACCAAGTGGGAACCGTCACCCAACAATCTTGAACCGTTCTGGATGGGCTTTACGCCGAACCGCGCTTTCAAGCAGAATCCACGCATGATCGCACGGGCCAAGGACATGCATTATTTTGACATGCAGGGGCGACCGCTGCTGGACGGTTCGGCTGGTCTTTGGTGCTGCAATGCGGGCCATTGTCGTGAGCCGATTGTGAAAGCGATCCAGCAGTCAGCCGAGGAACTCGACTTCGCGCCAACCTTCCAGTTTGGACATCCCAAGGTGTTTGAACTTGCGTCACGCCTGTCGCTGATGGCGCCGGGTGATTTGAACTACGCGTTCTTCTGCAATTCCGGTTCGGAAGCGGCGGACTCGGCTTTGAAGATTGCCATTGCCTATCACCGTGCCAAGGGACAGGGCACGCGTACCCGTTTGATTGGACGTGAGCGCGGTTACCATGGTGTCAACTTTGGTGGCATTTCGGTGGGCGGCATGGTGGCCAACCGCAAGTGGTTCGGCTCTTTGCTGGCGGGTGTTGACCACCTGCCCCACACTTACAATCGCAAGGAACAGGCTTTCAGCCGGGGTGAACCGGAATGGGGTGGTCACCTTGCTGCCGAGCTGGAAAAACTTGTGGTGCTGCATGACGGCTCAAATATTGCGGCTGTGATTGTTGAACCGATGGCTGGTTCCACGGGCGTGCTAGCTCCGCCCAAAGGCTATCTCAAAAAGCTGCGCGAGATTTGTGACACGCATGGCATCCTGCTGATCTTTGATGAAGTGATAACCGGGTTTGGCCGTTTGGGAACGTCATTTGCGGCAGAACGCTTCGGCGTAGTGCCGGATATGATTACGTTTGCCAAGGGGATCACCTCCGGCACCGTGCCACTGGGTGGTGTGATGGTGCGGCAAGGCATTTATGATGCTTTCATGAATGCGCAGGACCACGTCATCGAACTGTTCCATGGCTACACCTATACGGGCCACCCAATGGCGGCGGCGGCTGGCGTTGCAACGCTTGACCTCTACCGTGACGAGAACATTTTCGAGAATGCCAAGAAGATGGAAAAGCCATGGGCTGATGCCGCGTTCTCGTTGCAGGGCCACCCGCTGGTCGAAGACATCCGCACCATTGGCCTTGTGGCGGGCATTGATATGACGCCTGTTCCGGGCAAACCGGGACTTCGTGCTTACAAGGCCATGGAAAATGCGTTCCATGATATTGGCATGATCATTCGCATTACCGGCGATACAATCGCACTCTCGCCGCCGCTCGTGATTAATGAAGCGCAGATCAAGGAAATCTTCTACGACAAGATGCCCAAAATTCTGGACTCCGTGGCAAAACTTTAAGTCGAACTCGCAGTCGAAAATCCACCAATCGGGATTCACTAAAGGCCTGAGACAGCGTAGTCTCAGGCCTTATTGATTCGTCTGGGCGAACAGGGGCATGGGTTTGGGCAAAGATTGGCCGTGGCTTTTCGGGGTGGCACTTCTTGTGGGTGTTGCATTGAGTATTGCAGCATTTGCCTTGGGGTCCGGCACCACGACGGTGACAATGCTTTCGATGGCGCTGATTGCACTTGGGCTGGCACAGGCGGTGGGGCTGGTGCGCAGTTACTTTCAGACGGGTGACGTTGGTCAGGTTCTGGAAAATCAGATAGAAGTTTCCAACGCCATTATGGGTCTTTCAAACGAAAACCGCCGCCTCAATGCGGAAAGCCAAAATCTTGCCCGCAATATTGAGCAGTTTCGTGTGGAAACGTCGATGTTAAATGGCAGCCTTGGTGAAGGGCTTGCAGCTTTGCGGCAAGGCCATGAAACTGTTGCTGATAATCTGAAAACCATCATGGATGCACAACGCGACATTCAACTCAGCTTAAGCAATACGGCGAAAGTCCGCCAAACCCAATCGGAGCTGAATGAAGCGATTGAACGTGAAAAACAACAGTGGCTGGCCCATGTCTCACTGGCCGAGGCACAACATCAGCCTGTAGAACCAGTTGTGGAGGACATTGCTGAACCGGAGTTTGAGTCTTCACCCCTGGGAGAAGCATTGAACCTTGCGTTGGAGCCCGTTGTGGACCTCTACACATCGAATACCGCGCATTACCGCATGGTACTGGGCATGACCAACGAACAAGGTCATGATGTGCCCCACGATGTGTTTGTGCATCACGCCGAACGCATGGGCATGCGCGATGCGCTCGACCAGCATGTGATTGAACAGTCGCTTGCTTTGCTTGGGCAGCTGCGGCAGCGTGACCAAGCGCTCTGTATTTTTGTTCCTGTGGGAGCGGTGACACTAGCCAACGGCGAGGCTGTGCAAAATATTCTGGCTCACTTGCGGTCCCAACCGGAGCTGGCGCAAGGACTTATACTGGATATTTCACACGCTGTTTTGGCAAGCCTTTCGGATTCCAGCCTTGAAGGTCTTGCAACGCTGGCGCGGTCTGGCGTTTCTTTAAGCCTGTCGCAAGCATCCATTTCCGGCGTTGATCTTGGGTCCCTGAACCGTTTGAACGTGCGCTATGTCAGCCTGGCCGCGTCGTCTGTTGGTATTGGCGGAGTGGTTTCTGCGGGGCTGCCTGGCTTTGTGCAATCGGCAAGAGCGCTCCGTATACAGATCATTATTTCACAGGTCGGTGATCCCCGTCATGTTCAAGGATTGTCACGCATTGCGCGCTATGCTTCGGGGCCAGCATTTGCTTTGCCACGCAAATTGAAACGCGAAACACCGGAACCCATTGCCTATACGGCGGCGGCCTGATCGCCATTATGCAGGAGCTGTCGCGACGCTATCCAGTCTGGTTTGTCGATATTTGGGGTGTCGTCCACAATGGCGAAAAGCCCTTCGCGGAAACTGTAAATGTGCTGGCGCGGCACCGGAAAAACGGTGGCACAGTCATTCTTGTTTCAAATTCGCCGCGCAGCGAAAAAGGTGTAACCGAGCAACTTGACGAAATCGGTGTGCGCCAAGATGCCTATGATGGTGCTGTTACGTCCGGTGATGTGACGCAAAACCTGATGCGTGATGAACCGTCGGGAAAATTGTTTCATCTCGGACCCTCACGTGATCTTTCATTGTTTGAAGGCATGGCCGTCAAACGCGTCAACAAGGAAGAGGCTGGCGCCGTCATTTGCACAGGTCTTTATTACGACGACCGTGAGACACCTGAGGACTACGCGGGGCTGTTGGCTGAACTCTATTCCCGCAGACTACCTATGATTTGCGCCAACCCGGACAAGGTAGCGCGCAAAGGTGACCGCCTGATGTATTGTGCCGGAGCCTTGGCCGAAGCCTATCAAAAGCTCGGCGGCAGTGTTTCGATGGCGGGCAAACCCTATGAGCCGATTTATCAACTTGCCCTCAAGAAGGCTTTTGCCTTGCGGGACGTGTCGATTGAGCGGGACGAGGTGTTGGCGATTGGTGATGGGCCGGAGACAGATATTCTTGGCGCTGCCAACCAGGGTTTTCCGGTTGTGTATGTCGGTGGCGGAGTGCGGGATCATGCGGAAGACATCGACGCCGAATTGGCGCATATTCGCAGTCTGGTGCCAAAGGCAAATGTGGTGATGGCCGTCAAGCATTTGAGCTGGGAATAGCAGCTACAATCCCAAAAGCTGCCGGGCCTGTTTCCAGCTAGCCACGGGTCTGTGATGTTTTTCGCATATGGCAACTGCGCGTTTCACGAGTGCTGCGTTGGAAGGGGCAAGGGTGTTTTTGTCCAAACGCACATTGTCCTCCATGCCTGTTCTGGTGTGGCCGCCTTTGGCAATGGACCATTCATTGATGGTGAGTTGTGACGGGCCAATACCCGCTGCACACCATTGGGCGTCAGGCGACAAGCGCTTCAGCGTTTCAATGTAGAAATCAAACACGCTCTCGTCAGCTGGCATGGCGTTTTTGACACCCATGACGAACTGCACATAGAGCGGGCCTTTCAGGCGACCATCTTTCTGCATCGTCGTGGCCTGGATGATGTGGGACAAGTCGAAGGCTTCGATTTCGGGCTTCACTTTGTAGGTGAGCATTTCCGCAGCCAGCCAATCAACAAGGTCCGGCGGGTTTTCGTAGACTCGAGTGGGAAAATTGTTGGAACCAACGGAGAGCGAGGCCATGTCTGGCCTTAGCGGCAACATGCCACCGCGGGCTTTTCCGGCACCAGACCTGCCTCCCGTAGAGAGTTGCACGATCATACCGGGGCAATGTTTTTCAATGCCCTGTTTGAGGCGCGCAAAGCGTTCGGGATCAGATGTGGGTTTGCCTTCGTCATCACGCACATGACAGTGGACGATTGCGGCCCCTGCTTCGAAACTTTCGTGGGTGCTTTCGATCTGTTCGGCAATGGTAATGGGAACAGCCGGGTTGTTCTCTTTGGTCGGCAACGAACCTGTAATAGCGACGCAAATGATACAAGGATTACTCATGCTTTGCTCAGCACCACATTCCACGTCACTTCGCGGAAGGGATTGGGCATGCCCAATTCAGCCGCGCGTTTGGCATCATCGGTCCATTTGAAATCGGCGATCAGGCTTTCCTTGACGCCGAACACCGCATCGTCTTTCAGCCACGGGCAATCCGGCGTGAAAATATGCGTGACCAGTTTCTGGTAACCGGGTGCCGAAATCATGAAGTGCAAATGGGCGGGGCGATTGGGGTTGCGGTCCAATGCCTTCAACATGTCACCCACGGTGCCGTCATAGGGGATGGGATAGAAGCGTGGATAGGCCGAGCGGAAACTGTAGTGACCTTTGGCATCGGTGGTGAAGACACCGCGCAAATTGTTTTCAGGCTGGATGCCTTTTTGCTGCACATCGTAGAAACCTTCATCATTGGTCTGCCATACTTCGAGTGTGACGCCGCCGATAGGCTTGCCTTTGGCATTGGTCACCCTGCCCTGCACCAATACGGGTTCGCCTTTACCATCAAGACAGATGTTGGCTCCGTTGGCATAGCGTGGTGCATTGGGAATGTAGAAGGGGCCGAGAACCGTCGATTCGGTTTCACCTGACATTTTGTCGTTGTTCAGAGTTTCAACCAGCATGGAAATGCCGAGCGCATCCGATAACAGAATGAATTCCTGGCGCCAGTCAGTTGAGAGATGGCCGGTGCGCGTCAGAAAATTTATGCCGTACATCCATTCATCCAGCGTCGGCTTGGTTTCCTTCACGAAAGCGTGGAGGTGTTTGACAAGGGAATTGGTGAGTTCCTTGGCGCGCTTGTTGGCTTTGGGACCAGCGCGGTCCTGCACCACGCGGACGGAGTCTTTGGTCGTGAAATAGGGCGATGCTTTGCGCATGGGCTTTTTGACGGTTTTTTTCTTTGCTGCAGTGGCCATGTTCAATGCCCCAGTATTTTCATGAGTGTTGACGACAGATCTTTTTCAGCTGTTGCCGAGGCTTTAAATGCCCGCCATGCAACGTGATGATCGGGACGCACCAGCAGGCAGCCACCGTCGCCGATTTCACTGGCCCTCGCCCAGTCACCCGTATGGTCTTCATAGTCGCAGCGCGGGCCAATGACGCGGACCTTGATGTCCAAACCCAGCGTTTTGCCGATGGATTTTGCAGCGTCACCCCAAGCTTCGCCGCCAATACCGGTGAGGATGGTGAAATGGCCTTTGCCTGTAATGTCCAGTGATGAAACTTGCTTGCCGTCTTTGCCGAACACCCAGACGTGGGGCAATCGCGCACCGGGCCAGGTTGTTGGAGCATAATGCAGTTCCCTGTCTTTCGCGAAAGCAGGTTCAGGCTGGCCATCGGTTGCAATAGCACTTGAAGTGTAGCGCTGGTTCATTTCAACGCCGTGGCAATCGAATTCATATCTCTTGAAGGCGATGGCTTCCCGTAATGCAGCACGCTGCTTTTCAGCGGCAGGTGTGGCATCGGCGCGGGCGTCCATGTTTTTCTGGATTTTGTCATGGTCCACGCCACCATCCATGCCCAAGGCTTCAAAAATTGGACCGAATTCACCGATGGACTGATTGGCTCTTGTGACGATTTGCTTCGCGATGGGGGCGCGTTCCTCGGAATAACTATCGAGCAGTTTGGGCGTGGCGTGGCCTTTCAGAACGGCAGCGATTTTCCAAGCCAGATTAAAGGCGTCCTGTATCGACGTGTTGGAGCCCAAACCATTTGACGGCGGATGGCGGTGGGCCGCGTCGCCCATGATGAAGACGCGGTCGTTTTGCATGTGCGTCGCGTACATGTTGTTGACGGTCCACACGCTGGCAGACAACAATTCGATTTCAAGACCAGGATCGCCCACCAATTGTCGCGCCACTTGCGTGGCCATGGCGGCGTCCACCGTTGGTGCAGGTTGATTGATGTCGTAGCCCCAGACAATCAGCCATTCGTTCCACGGCCTGACCATGCGCACGAGGCCCATGCCAATGCCGCCGACGTCGGCTCCGGGCTGCATGACCCAGTATAATACCGAAGGGCGATGCGCCACATATTTGGACAAGTCCGCACGAAACAGAATGTTCATGGAACCACCCACACCCATTTTACCCTCAAACGGCAGGCCTGCGTGTTCCCCCACCAGCGAATTGCCGCCATCGGCACCCACCAGATATTTCGCCCGCACGGTAAAGGTTTTGTTCATCAAACGGTCTTTGACGGTGACGGTGACGCCTTCCTTGTCCTGAATGTGAGATATGTATTCGCAGGACATGCGGGACTGCGCACCACGCGAACAGGCTGTTTTAAACAGGATGGGCTCCATGAAAGTCTGGGGCAGATCGTTCATGTGGCAGGGCGACGACAATTGATGCTCGGCACGTGACAACGGGTGCTTGCCCCAGCTTTTCATGCGGCCCAATTCTTCACCGGCCAGACTTTCGCAGAATATGTTTTCGCCCATCAAATCCTGTTCGGTGGCTTGCTGGTAGACTTCCTCTTCAACAGCGGGCCCCAAATCGCGCAGCACTTCCATGGTGCGTTGATTGGTGATGTGGGCGCGTGGTGTGGGGGCAAGCCAGCGGTAACGGTTGATTATAAGGGTGTTGATGCCGTAGGTGGCGAGCAGAGCCGCCGTGGCTGAACCTGCGGGGCCAGTGCCCACCACCATCACGTCGGTTGTAATATCAGCCATAATGATTTCTCCTGATCAGTGTTGCGGGCGACGGCCATGAAAAGCGTCGTCCAGAAGTTGGCGAATGGCGGCGCGTTCAAGGGAACGCGGATTTGGATAGGGATTAGACACAGCAATGTCAGCGGCCTTGTCGAGGCCAACTTCCGACATGCCGAGTTCCTTGAGAGTCTGAGGTGCGCCCAGTTTCTTTGCAAGGTCGTAAAGTCCCGCCGCTGCATTGCTCGAACCAAGTGCGCGGCTGATGCTTTGCATGGCTTTCAGCGAACTGACGGCGTTATAGGCCGTGGCATGGGGCAGGATAACGGTATGGGTTTCGGCGTGGGGCAAGTTGAATGTGCCGCCCAACACGTGGCAGAGTTTGTGGTGCAGGGCCATGGAGACAGAGCCCAACACCGTTGCACAAAGCCATGCGCCGTAGAGCGCTTCGTCATGTCCGGCTTTGCCTTTTGGCAGGGCATTGGCAAGCGCGCGAATGCCCTCCTCCGCCATCAGCGATACAATCGGATTTCGATCCACGGCATAGAGTCCTTCCACCGCATGGGCGATGGCATTCATGCCGGAGGTGGTGGCGAAGTTTGCGGGAAGTGTATCCAGCAAGTCCGCGTCGTAGATAACGGACTCCGGTTGAATTTTGGAATCGCGTTTTGTGGTCTTGGCACCACCTGCGGTTTCGCCAAGAATGTTGGTCATCTCTGATCCGGCATAACTTGTGGGGATGACGAGTTGTGGCAAGTCAGTGCGAAAGGCGATGGCTTTGCCAAGTCCCGTAGAAGAACCGCCGCCGAGGGCAATCGTCCCGTCACAGCCTTCGATTCTGACGACGGCAAGTGCAGTCTCTGTCACATCAACAGGCGTGTGCATGGCGGCTCCCGCAAAGGCCACACCTCCTGCTGACTTGACAATATCGAGTGCGGAGTCGGCTTGATGTTTGGTTGTGATGACGAGTGGTCGAGTCATGCCAAGGCGCTTTGCTTCGGCAGCAACTTCAGAAATTTTGCCCCGGCCAAAAATGACACGTGTGGGCAGCGAGGAAAAGACAAACGGAGTCATGGTCAGAAGCCCACCCTGTCTCCGCCCTTCAGTGCCAAGATTTGGCGGGCCTCGGTTGGCGTTGCGATTTCAAGTCCAAGTTCTTCGATGATGTGGCGGATCTTGCTCACCTGTTCGGCATTCGACACCGCAAGCTTGCCCTTACCGATGTAAAGTGAATCTTCGAGACCGACCCGCACGTTGCCACCCATCATGGCGGCTTGCGTGCAGAAGGCCATTTGGTTTCTTCCTGCAGCGAGAACCGACCAGCGATAGTCCTTGCCGAACAGTTTATCGGCGGTTTCTTTCATGAACATCATGTTGCGCATGTCCGCCCCAATGCCGCCAAGAATACCGAAAATCATCTGCACAAAGAAAGGCGGCTTGATGGCTCCCTTGTCGACGAAATGAGCAAGATTATAGAGGTGACCGATATCATAGCATTCATGTTCAAACCGGGTGCCGTGCTGTTCGCCCAAATCTTTCAATATCCTTGCAATGTCCTTGAATGTGTTGCGGAAAATGAAGTCGTCGGTGCCGCGCAGATAGGGTTCTTCCCACGGGTGTTTCCAGTCCTTGTAACGGTCGGCTAGGCCATGCAGCGCAAAGTTCATGGAGCCCATGTTGAGGGAACACATTTCAGGTTTTGCGACAAGCGGTGCTGCTAGGCGCTGATCGATGGTCATGTTCAATCCGCCACCCGTGGTGATGTTGATGACGGCATCGCAGCTCTGTTTGATGCGTGGCAAAAACTGCATAAACACTTCGGGATCTGGCGTTGGCTTGCCGTCTTTGGGATCACGTGCATGCAAGTGAATGATCGATGCACCGGCCTTCGCGGCTGCGATGGAGTGCTCGGCAATTTCATCAGGTGTAATAGGCAAATGTGCGGACATTGTTGGGGTGTGAATGCCACCCGTAATTGCCACGGAGATGATGACTTTGTTAGCCATGGTTTCAGTCCTTCAGGTTCACACGGTAACCCGTGGGGAAAAGTGAAATGTTCCAGCGCTGCGCAATGAAACCCCAAATGCCGCGTGGTGCAAGCAGCATAATGATGATGGCAAGGGAACCGAGCAACAGCAGGTAGATGCTGCCGAGGTCGGCAAGGAATTCGCGCAGGAGAAAATAAATAATGGTCCCGACGATGGGGCCTTCAATGGTGCCAATGCCGCCGATGACAACGATGAAGATGACGAAAGCCGTCCAGTCATTGACGCTAAAGGCGGCGTCTGGCGACACGCGGATTTTCTGCAGTGAGATGAGTGAACCCACCATGGCCGTCATACCTGCCACAGCTACATACACAGCGTACTTGATGCGATCAATTTTGATTCCCAGACTTGAGGAGGCAACTTCGCTGTCGCGAATGGCGGTGAGGGCGAGGCCGATGCGGGAACGCAACAAGCCATAGACCAGTGCAAGTGCGCCGACGCCCAGTGCCAATGCCAGCCAATAGATGGACGCCTCACGCCAGAACTTTGTCGGCGACATTGTCTTCAAAACATTGGCGGGCAAGCTGATGCCGGAGCCGCCACCCATGACGGTGACCTGTGCTGCAATTAGCCGGAACACTTCCGCCACCACCCAAGTGCCAATGGCGAAATAAGCGCCCTGCAAGCGGAATACCAGCTTGCCCACAGGCAATGCGATGAGCACTGCAGCCAGTCCTGCGATTGGAACAGCCAGCAAAGGATGCAAACCTACGAACATGGCAAGGGCCACCATTACATAGGAGCCCAGGCCGACATAGGCCTGCTGCCCTACAGAGACGAGGCCGGTATAACCCGCCAGCAGGTTCCACAGTGAAGCCAGCGCCAGATAGACCATGAACTCCCCCAGCAGCCTCAACGTCGACGTGGCACCCCACCACGGCGCTGCCAACAAAAGGGCAATCAGAAACGCTGCGACAATCGCCGCGATGCGACTGGCTGGTGTGGCGCGGGTGATCATCGGTCAATCCTCGGGAACAATCCCATTGGACGAAACGCGAGAACCACCAGAAATACCAAATGCCCCGCCAACACTTGCCAACCGGGATTGATCTGTGCGCCGACTGCCTGTGACACGCCTAAAATGACGCCACCCACAAGTGTGCCCCAAAGGTTGCCCAAGCCACCTATGATGACCGCTTCGAAGCCGAATATCAATCGACCCGGCCCCATGAAGGGATCGAAGTTCGAGCGTACCCCGAGAAATACGCCCGCAATAGCAACAACGCCCATGCATAGCGCCATCGCCCAGGCATAGACCTTGCGTTGGTCGAGGCCCATCAACAGCGCAGTTTCTGAATCGTCGGAGGTTGCGCGGAAGGCGCGGCCCAGTGCCGTGTTGTAAAACAGATATTGCAGCCCCCAAATCACGAGGACAGCGACGATAAATTGCAGCAGCGGCAAGTAGCCAATGGCGACGCCCGGCAGCAGCGGG
>JANMEM010000526.1:0-13576 GCA_031376985.1 Hyphomicrobiales bacterium | reverse complement strand
ACGAGGAGCATGGTGTTGACCCAGGCAGCAATGCTGGTGGCGGCGGCGATGCCGACGTGCTGGTAATATGTTGTGAGCAGAAAACTCATCGCTACGTTGACGACAACTGCCGTGATGGCGAAGATCATGGGTGTGCGCGTGTCTTCGCGTGCGAAGAACCCTGGCTGGAAAATCTTGGTGACGGTAAAGGCTGGAAGTCCTGCGGCGAAGGCCGCCAGTGCGGGGGCCGTGCTCAGGGTCGCGGCTCTGGTGAAGGCTCCATGTTCGAACACCGTATGCAATATCGGACGGCCAATGACGATCAATGCAGCGGCGGCGGGAAGTGTGAGGAAGAGCGAAAATTCGAGGGCGCGGTTCTGGCTTTGCATGGCCCCGGCTGCATCTCCTGCGCGGAGTTTGCGAGAAAGAGTTGGCAATAGCACCACACCGATGGCAACGCCGATCACCCCAAGCGGCAATTGGAACAGACGGTCGGCGTAGTATAAAAACGCGGCACCACCGGCAAAGCCTGTTGCCAAGGCTGTGGCGATGGCGAGATTGATCTGGGTGATGCCGCCAGAAATCAGTCCGGGAATGGATTTCAGGATCACACGCTTCACATCGTCGGTCATCTTGGGAACGCCCAACGTGATGGGTGCGCCGGCGCGATAAGCTGCGAACATCACCAAAGCCAACTGTGCAACACCGGCCACAGTCACGGCCCAGGCCTGCAAGCGGCCGCTTTCGGCTGAATTGCCATAGCCCATCCACCAACCGAAGAGGTTGAACAGGATCATGACAATGTTGAGCAAGATGGGAGCGGCTGCAGGTGCCGTAAAACGCCCCAAGCTGTTGAGCACTCCGCCGAAAAGTGCCGTCAACGACATGAAGGCCAGATAGGGAAAGCAGATGCGTGTCAGTTCGGTGGCCAAGGCAAGTGTTTCCGGATTGTCGGTAAAGCCCGGCGCAATGATGGGCATGATCCACGGCATCAGCGCCATGCAGGCTCCGGTGAACAGCAGCATCCATGTGGCCATGACGGAAAACATGTCGCGGGAAAAAGCAAAGGCTTCCGCCTGACCCTTGCCCTCGTGCATGCGGGCGAAATGCGGCACGAAAGCGTTGTTGAAGGCACCTTCTGCAAACAGCGCGCGAAACAAATTCGGCAGACGCTGGGCCACCACAAAAGCTTCTGCCACGGGCCCTGTGCCAAATGTGAAGGCGATAAGCTGGTCGCGGAAGAAGCCGAGAAAGCGGCTGAGCAGGGTATAGCCGCCCACGGTGCCGGCTGATTTGAGAAGTGACATGGCAGCCCTTTACGCTGCCTGTGCCGCTGGTGCCAAGACCTGCATGAGGGCCAGTTCGATTTTGCGGTGACGGGCTTCGTTCTCGATTTTTGCACCCGTGAGGTCGGTCACATAGAACACGTCGATGACCTTTTCACCAAATGTGGTGATGTGGGCGGAGACGATGTTGAGATTGAGCTGGAACAGGGCATCGGTCAGGTGGTGCAAAAGACCCACGCGGTCCAACCCATTGATCTCCACCACGGTGTGCTTGTTGGAAGATGAGTTGTCGATGATGACGCGGGGCACCACACTGAAGGCATTGGCGCGGTATTCCGGCTTGCGGGCCTGGGCCATGGCGTCCTTCAACCGCAATTGGCCGCGCAAGGCTTTTGTCACGGTATCGGCGACACGAAGGGCGCGTCTCTTTTCGTCCGCCTCGTCACCAAATTCGCGTTGAATCAAAATCGTGTCGAGCGCCATGCCGTCGGTCGTTGTAAAAATCTGAGCGCCGATGATGTTTGCATTGGCCGCAGCGCAGGCGCCGGTGATGGTTGCCAGCAGCCTTGGATGATCTGGCGCATAAATGGTGATTTCGGTGACAGCGGCAAAGGCGTCTGATTTTACATCAGTCGTCACATCGCGGGGAGCCGCACGGGCGATCAGGGCTTCGTGGCGCAATTGTTGATCTACGGGTACGGTGAGCCAATAGGCGTCGTAATGGCGGTGTAGAATGGTTTGCTGTTCGGCCTCCGGCATGGGCGGATGTTTTGACATGAAGCGGCCATGGGCTTCGGCCACGCGTTCCTTGCGGGTGACTGACGTATGTCCGCCTGTCAACACGGGTTCTGCTTCGGCATAGAGTGTGCGCAGAAGCTGTCCCTTCCAGCCGTTCCAGACGCCCGGGCCAACGGCCCTGATATCAGCGACCGTGAGAATGAGCAGAAGTTTCAGGCGTTCCGGACTTTGTACGATGGCTGTGAAATCGAGAATGGTTTTGAAGTCATTGAGGTCGCGCATCTGGGCGGTTTCGCTCATCAGCAAATGCTGGCGTACCAGCCACGCGACCGTCTCTGTATCGGCTGCTGACAGACCAAGTCGCGGGCACATCTCACGCACCACGCGTTCACCCGCAATGGAATGATCCTCGTCGCGGCCCTTGGCGATATCGTGCAACAACCCAGCCACAAACAAAACGCGACGTGAGGTCAAAGTTGGAAATAGTTGCGCTGACAAGGGATGGTCGCCCGTCAGCGTGCCGGACTCCAATGCGCGCAACACACCTACTGTGCGGATCAAATGTTCGTCCACCGTGTAGTGGTGGTACATGTTGAACTGCATCATGGCGACGATCTTGCCGAACTCTGGCAGGAAGCGGCCCAACACCCCTGCTTCATTCATGGCCCGCAATATGGTTTCAGGGTCACCTGACTCGGTGAGGCAATCGAGGAACAGGGCGTTGGCTTCTGCACTATTGCGCAGCTTGTCGTCAATTTTACGGAGGCTGAGGCGAACGCTGTTCAAGGCATCAGGGTGAATTTCGACACCCAAGTTGCCGGACGCCTTGAATATGCGGATGAGGTTGACGGGATCTTTGGCGAAAGCATCGACATCGGCCAAACTGATGCGACCTGCCTCAAGCTTGAAGGCTTCAGGCAAGCCCGACATGCGCTTGCCTTTTGGCAGGAACTTGCCGATCATGCGTGACAGGGACGGCGCATCTTTCAGATGTTTGGCTTCAAGGCTGGCACAAAATATTCGCGTGAGATTGCCCACGTCCTTGGCTACGAGAAAATAATGCCGCATGAAACGTTCAACATGTTTCAGGCCGCCGTGACTCTTGTAGCCCAGACGCTCAGCGAGTTCGCTTTGACGGTCAAATGTCAATTTGTCTTCACCGCGTTTGGTGACGAAATGCAAATGGCAACGCACGGCCCAGAGAAAGTCCTCACACTTGTGGAAACGACGCAGCTCCTCGCGTGTGAAGACGTGCTTTTCTGCAAGTTCTTCTGTTGAGTTGGCGTTGAACAGGAACTTGGCAATCCAGAACAGCGTGTTGAGATCGCGCAATCCGCCTTTGCCGTCCTTGATATCAGGTTCAACTGAATACCGGCTTTCGCCATATTTCGAATGGCGCAGGTCGCGTTCGGCGAGTTTGTCGGTCACGAATTGTTTCGCACTTTTTTGCACCACGCCCTTGCGGTAGCGCTGCACCAGATCATCAAACAAAGGGTGATTGCCACAGATGTAGCGAGCCTCAAGAATCGACGTCATGATGGTGTTGTCGGTCTTCACCAGTGCAATACAATCTTCGATGGTGCGGGTGGCATGTCCGACTTTTTGCCGGGCATCCCATAGCGCGTAGAGCAGAAATTCCACAACGCGGTCGGTTTCCGGTGTCTTTCCGTCGGGCACCAGAAACAACAGATCAATATCGGAACCGGGTGCCAAAGTGGCACGGCCGTAACCTCCTGTGGCGATGACCGAGAGAGCTCGGTCAGCATTCTTCAAGCCTACTGCTTTGCAGGCCAAGGCATAAAGCCCTTTGATAATGGCGTCCTGTGCCATGGACAAGGCTTCGGCACAGTGCGTGCCTTTACCGTCAGACTTCAGCCGTGTTTCGGCAGCGGCACGGGTGTCCTGCAAGATGCCGCGCACACGGGTTGAGGCCAGATTGCGCAGTGCCAGCACGTCCTGGCCATCCTGTATCAAATCTTCAAAGCGGAAGGTTGCGGATTCAGCAACAGTCATCAAACAGTTTCTCCTGCCACAAGGCGCTTAAACTCATAGAGCATTTCGTGCGCTTCACGCGGTGTCAAATTGTCTGGTTGCAGCGTGGACATGCGCTCACGCAATTCGTCCCTTTTCAGTTCTGGTGGTGGCGCTTTGACCGCCACATTGAACAAGGGCAAGTCCGCCAGCAAATCCGGCTTGGTGCCCTGGTCGCGGTGTTTTTCAAGTTTCGCCAGCACCTCCTGCGCACGGGCGATGACCGCATGGGGCAAGCCTGCAAGGCGTGCTGCCTGTATGCCGTAACTGCGGTCAGCCGCCCCTTCTTCGACCTGATGCAGAAAGACGATATCGCCTTTCCATTCCTTCACACTCATGGTCATGCATTTCAGGCGCTCGAGTGTAGCCTGTAACGATGTCAGTTCGTGATAGTGCGTGGCGAAGAGGGCGCGGCACTGGTTGTGGCTGTGCAGATATTCAAGCGCCGCCCAGGCAATGGAGAGGCCATCGAAGGTGGCGGTGCCGCGTCCGATTTCATCGAGGATGACCAGCGACTTTGGCGTAGCCTGATTGAGGATGGCGGCGGTTTCGACCATCTCGACCATGAAGGTGGAACGGCCACGGGCCAGATCATCTGCAGCACCGACACGGCTGTAGAGACGATCAACGACGCCAATGCGGGCGAAACTTGCGGGAACAAAAGCGCCCATTTGCGCCATCACCACGATCAAGGCGTTCTGGCGCAGGAAAGTAGACTTACCCGCCATGTTTGGACCGGTGAGCAGCCAGAGTGCTGTTTGATCTTCGCCCAGATTGCAGTCGTTGGCGATGAAGCGCGACGCACCCTCCTTGGCGAGTGCGGCTTCGACGACGAGATGTCTGCCGTCCTTGATGATGAAACTAACGCCATCATCCACAACGGGACGAACATGATTTTGTGTGCGGGCGAGATGCGCGAGAGCGGATAAGCAGTCCAGATCGGCCAACGCTGCGGCGCAGGAGGAAATTTCGGCGCGACTGTCTATGACGTGTTGGCAGAAGCCTGTGAAGTGATCCATTTCGATAGCCAAGGCACGCTCGGCGGCGTGGGAGATTTTCTGTTCGAGGCTGGCCAATTCTGCCGTTGAAAAGCGCATGGCCCCCGCCATGGTTTGGCGATGAAAGAATTTGATCTCGCCCGACTCGTCCTTCATGCCATCGGCTTGGGCCTGTGGCACTTCGATGTAATAGCCCAAAATATTGTTGTGTTTGATCTTGAGGTTTTTGAGGCCGGTGATGTTGGCATATTGCGCCTGCAAACCTGCGATCACACTGCGGGTGTCGTCACGCAATTTGCGTGAGGTGTCGAGTTCAACATCGTAGCCTTGCGTGACAAAGCCACCGTCCCGCGCCAGCAAGGGCAAACTCTCCGACAAGGCGCTTTGCAGTTGGTAAGCCAGATCCAGAGGTGCTTGCACCAATATGCCGATGTTTGCGCCGACAACGGGTGGCAATGCCAGGCGCGCCAGTTCCGAGGCAATGGCGTGGGCGCGGGCGATGCCGATGGACAGTGCAGCAAGATCACGGGGCGAAGCGCGGCGGGCAGTAACGCGGGCAAGGGCGCGTTCAATGTCTGGCACCTGCGACAGGCTTTCGCGAATGTCTTCTGTGAGCTGTTCCTGATCATGGAAAAAGCTGACGCCGTCCAGACGCTCGTTGATGGCATCGGCGCGGGCCAAGGGTCTTGCCATCAGTGCGCCAAGTCTTCTGGCCCCCGCAGATGTGATCGTTTCATCCATGACGTCCAGCAGACTGCCTGAACGTGTGCCTTGCATGGATCTTGCGAGTTCCAGATTGGTGCGGGTTGCAGCGTCGATCAGCAGTCCCTCGCCTGCCGCTTCCCGGCGCGGCACCCGCAAGTGGGGAACGGAGCCGATTTGCGTGAGATTGATGTAGTCGAGCAGGCTGCCAAGTGCTGCCACTTCGGCACGGGAGAATTCGGCAAAGCCTGCGGTGGTGGCCACGTTGAAATGCTGTGTCAGGCGCAACTCGGCGGTCTGGCTGTCAAAGCGGCTTTGAGGCAAAGGTGTGGGGGCGGCACCCGTGATTTCGATGGCCTGCTTGACTGTGACATCATCCAGCAAATGATCCGCCAGTACCACTTCCGACGGCGCGATACGGGCCATGTCAGCGGCAAGGCGTGTGGCTGTTGTTGCGGTTACGGCAAAGTCGCCTGTCGAAATATCAGCGTAGGCAATTGCCATGTCGCCCGAACTTTTCAACATGACGAGTGCAGCCAAGTGATTTGTGCTGCGCACATCGAGCAGCGAGTCTTCCGTCAAGGTTCCCGGCGTGATCAGGCGCACGACATCGCGCTTCACCACCGACTTGGCGCCGCGCTTCTTGGCTTCGGCAGGATCTTCCAATTGTTCACACACAGCCACCCGGTGGCCATGACGGATCAGCTTTTGCAGGTAATGGTCCATGGCATGCACAGGAACCCCGCACATGGGGATGTCTTCACCCAAATGCTTGCCGCGTTTTGTCAGAGCTATGCCCAAGGTGCGCGACGCCTCAACCGCATCGTCAAAGAACAACTCGTAGAAATCCCCCATGCGATAGAACAGCAGGGAACCCGGATTGGCGGCTTTCACGCCCAGATATTGCGTCATCATCGGTGTGGCGATGGCTGCGTTGCGCTGTTCAGGAATTGAGGGTGTTGTGTCCATGGTCTGCCCCTAGCGTTTTGCGGGTTGCGGGCGGCAATTCAAGCCTCTAGTTTCAGATTCCGACAATTAATCGTGAAAGACCACTCCATCATGGCATCTCCTCCCCGCAAAGCTCCCCGCCGCTCTTCGGTGACGGATGAGGAAGCCCTGCAATTCCATCAGCGTGGCAAGCCCGGCAAACTGGAAATCAACCCGACAAAGCCGATGGCAACGCAACGGGATTTGTCGCTGGCCTATAGCCCCGGTGTCGCGGCCCCGGTGCGGCGCATCGCGGAAAACCCTGATACGGCTTATGACTACACGGCCAAGGGCAATCTGGTGGCGGTGATCTCCAACGGAACGGCCATTCTGGGACTGGGTGATCTCGGTGCTTTGGCCTCCAAACCTGTGATGGAAGGCAAGGCGGTGCTGTTCAAGCGCTTTGCTGATGTGGACTCCATCGACCTTGAAGTGGATACCAAAGACGTTGAAGAATTCATCGGGGCCGTGCGCTATCTAGGCCCGACTTTTGGCGGCATCAACCTTGAGGATATCAAGGCACCTGATTGCTTCATCATCGAGCAGCGGTTGCGTGAATTGATGGATATTCCTGTGTTCCATGACGACCAGCATGGCACCGCGATCATTTCTCTGGCGGCGCTGATCAATGCCTTGCAGATTACCGGACGCACATTGAAAGACTTCAAGCTGGTGTGCAATGGCGCTGGTGCTGCGGCCATTGCCTGCGTCGAGTTGGTGAAGTCCATGGGCGTTCCCAACCAGAAAGTCATATTGTGTGACTCGAAGGGTGTGGTTTACAAGGGCCGCACCGAGGGCATGAACCAGTGGAAATCCGCCCATGCCATCGATACGGACAGACGCACCTTGGAAGATGCCATGGAAGGGGCCGATGTGTTCTTCGGTCTTTCCGTTGCAGGAGCGCTGACACCAGGCATGGTGAAGCGCATGGCCAAGAATCCGATCATTTTTGCCATGGCCAATCCTGACCCTGAAATTACACCGGAAGACGCCCATGCGGTGCGCGGTGATGTGATCATTGCCACGGGGCGTTCGGACTATCCCAATCAGGTCAACAATGTGCTGGGCTTTCCGTACATATTCCGGGGTGCCTTGGATGTGCGGGCGCGGACCATCAATGACGAGATGAAAATCGCAGCTGCGAATGCCTTGGCGGAACTGGCGCGGGAAGATGTGCCGGATGAAGTGGCCGCGGCCTATCATGGTTCGCGACTTACCTTCGGCCGCGAATACCTGATCCCGGTTCCGTTTGATCCCCGTCTGATTTCACGCATACCTGTGGCCGTTGCGAAGGCGGCCATGGATTCAGGCGTGGCGCGGCATCACATCGCTGATCTTGATGCCTATGCCGCACAACTTTCAGCAAGACTCGATCCTATTGCCGGCACCTTGCAAACGGTTTACGCCCATGTGCGGGCGAACCCGAAGCGCGTGGTGTTTGCCGAAGGTGAGGAAGATCGGATGATTCGCGCTGCCAATGCTTTTGCAGCTTCGGGACTTGGCACCGCCATTCTGATCGGGCGGGAAAGCGTTATCGAAGACACCTTGCGTGCCTCTGGCATCGAGCTTTCTGAAAATGTCGAGATCACCAACGCCCGCATTTCCGACCGCAATGTGGATTACGCAAGCCAGCTTTATGCGCGGTTGCAACGGGAAGGCTTCCTGCTGCGTGATTGCCAGCGCATGGCGAACCAGGACCGCAATGTGTTTGCTGCAGCCATGGTTTCTTCCGGCGATGCCGATGCCATGGTCACCGGCCTGACCCGCAACTTCTCCGTGGCGCTTGATAACGTCAGGCGTGCGCTTGACGTGGCCCCCGGTCATACGGCCATTGGCGTGTCGATGGCTTTGGTCAGAAACCGCACGGTTTTCATTGCAGACACCTCCATCCATGAATTGCCGAATTCAGAAGAGTTGGCCTCAATTGCGCAGGAAGCCGCAGCTGTGGCACGGCGTTTTGGTTATGAGCCGCGAGTGGCTTTCCTGTCTTATTCGACATTCGGTTATCCCAAGGGCGAACGTTCAGAATATGTGCGCAAGGCTGTCAAGGTTCTCGAAGGACGCAATGTGGATTTTGAATTTGATGGTGAAATGGCAGCCGACGTGGCTTTGTCGAAAGAGGCAATGTCGCTTTACCCTTTCTGTCGCCTGACAGGCCCTGCCAATGTGTTGGTGATGCCGGCCGCACATTCCGCTTCGATATCCACCAAGATGTTGCAGCAATTGGGCGGTGTCACCGTGATTGGACCATTGCTGACAGGCTTGGCAAAGCCAGTTCAAATCGCGTCCATGTCGGCAACCACCAACGACATTCTCAACCTTGCGGCTATTGCTGCTTATGATGTGGGACGTTAAACCGGGGCACCATAGTGGTTGAAATAGCGCGGGTTTATTTCGGCCACAGGCAACACGATCAAGACATCGGTGGTGTTGAACTGGTGGTCGAGCACCGCACCCTCACCAATATAACAGCCCAGACGCAAATAAGCCTTCACCAAGGTCGGGAGATTGCGAATGACTGCTTTCTGGTTCACGTCTGACATGGACTTTCGCTGCATGTTCACGCGACGGTGCGGCAAAGCTGACACTGACCAGTCATCATGAGCGGGTTTGGCATTGGCCAGAAATGTCAGTTCATTGGCCAGCGCGTCCACATTCGTCCCTGTCAGACTGGCACAACCCAGCATGACATCAAGTTTGTGGAAACGTACATAATTCCAGATGCCTTGCCACAACAACTCTGCCACAGGCTTTCCGCGAAAGCCTTCCGCGACACATGACCGGCCCACTTCCAGAAACTTCAAACCGGAATGGCGTTGCAGGAAGGGCGCGAGATCAAATTCACTCTGGGAATAGAAGCCACAGTTCTTCTCAGCAACATCCTGCCGCAACAGACGATAGGTTCCCACAAGTTTTTCGTCTTCCGGAGCGTCGTCCTGTGTCACCAGCAAATGATCACAAAAGCTGTCAAAGCGATCCACGTCGAGCCGTGACGCTTGAGTTTCCATGTCAGGTTTTGCAGAGAGTTCTTCATAAAAAACGCGGTAGCGCAAGCGCTGTGCTGCGCGAATATCTTCAGGCGTGAGGGCGAGACGCACCGTCAGGCCATTGCGTTGGGCCAGGATCATGGTGCGGGTATCTAGCAACATGTAACTCATGTTGCATCCTCAACATTTTGAGATGACGGGCTTGTGACAGCGTCAGGCGGCTTTGACGCGGATCAGATGGGCGAGTGCCTCTTCCAGATCAGCCCGGTCAAAGGGTTTCGACAAATGGCCGTTCATGCCCGAGGCGAGGCAGGCAGCAATGTCTTCCCGGCGGATATTGGCCGTCAGTGCCAATATCGGCAATGGCGGCAACGCTTTTTCCTGCTCAATGCGACGCAATGCACGTGTTGCGTCGTGACCGTTCATGTCCGGCATTTCCACATCCATCAGCACGGCGTCGAACTTCCGGTCCATAGCCAGAATCTCAAGTGCGGCCTTGCCGGAAGTCGCAAGTCGTGTCTCGTGGCCAGCTTTCGTCAACATGGTCTTGGCCAACAAGGCGTTTACAGGTGTATCTTCTACAAGCAACAGGCGCAGCTTTCTGGTCTTGCGGGCTGTTTGGGTGATACGACGCAATTGGGCAGTCTGACCCGCGATGTGCTGGCTGTCCCGCTCGGTCAGCTGGCGCACGAGTGTGGAACGGCGCACCGGCTTCATCAGATAGCCAGTTGTCGGCCTTGCGAGCAGGCTGCGCAGGGTGCGGCGCTCTTCCGGATTCAGCGTCAGCCAGATTTGCGGCACGGATTTTTTCTGCCGGATTCGAGAACGTGCCATGCGATGCAACAGCGATGCAGCGCCTGCGTCAGAGATGATGGCTGTCGCGCTACCTGAGAAGATTTCTGCGAGCTCAGCTTCACTGCCATCAAAGGTGCTGGTGGAGGCACCTTCACCTTCGAGATTTTTTCGCAGATCATAACGCATCATGTTATCCGGCATGGCCAGAACGTAATGTCTCCCGGCCAGGCGGTTCTCGGACAGGTGTGGCCCAATGACTGCCAAAGGCAAAGACACAATGAAGGTGCTGCCGACATTGGCGCTGCTTTCGATCTGCAAGGTTCCGCCCATGGCCTCGACGAGATTCCTGGAAATGACGAGGCCGAGGCCAGTACCGCCAAAGCGTATTGCCGTCTGGTCGTTGGCCTGAACATAGGCTGCAAACAATCGTGATTGTTCATCTGGTGACAGGCCGATGCCGGTATCGCGCACTTCCAACCGGAGTGCGCCATCCTTCACCATTGCGCGAATGGATACGCCGCCAGACTGGGTAAATTTGATCGCATTGCCCGCCAGGTTGAACAGGACTTGCCGAATATGCAGATCGCGAAATGGCAGGACATCCGGCACATCGGCCGCGATGCAAGAAGAAATTCCGATGCCCTTGGCGTGGGCACGGGGAGCCAGCAGTTCAGTGACATTTTCGATGACAGAGGCAAGCTCAACACTGCTGCTTTTTTGTTGATCTGTATTTTCAGATTTGGCGCGGTCCAACATCTCGTCCAAGATCGAGAGCAACGTGCGCCCTGAAGCATGGGCAATGCCTGCATAGTTCTTTTGCTCTGCTGTCAATTCGGTTTCGAGCAGAAGTCCCAGCATGCCGATGACACCATTCAGGGGGGTGCGAATTTCGTGGCCCATGGTGGCCATCATGCGCTGGATGTCCGGTGCAGTTTCCGTGCTGAGCATTGGATGTTGTCGCGACAACAGGAGTTGATTCTGGGCCCGGGCACCAGACAGCAAATTCCACGTCAGGCCAAGGGCTGACAACAATGTGCCGCCGACGAGGCACGCACCTGCCAGAAGCAGTTGTTCATTCAGTGCAAGTTGTTGAGCCGTGCGCACAACGCCAACCATCAAAACGACCGCAGCCAAGACCAGCACAGGCCATGTCATCCGCCCGTCGTTGGCAGTGACAGGAGCGCTGTCGGTTGAGCGCCGCATGGGACGTGAATGTTGTGGCTTGTGGATTTCGGACATGTGAGGCACTCGTTTTTCCGCGTTATTTTTGCAGACAGGATATTCTCGCGCCTTTTAGTTACATTTTAATTTTCACACGCGTGGTCGCTGTGTTTGCAGTTAAGTGTTGGTAAAGACTCAGGCTGCACTTCGCATCGAAGCTGGCTTTTGGCGATAGCTCAAGGCCTCGGCGAGATGCAGCCGGGAAATACTTTCACGGCGATCAAGGTCTGCGATGGTGCGGGCCACGCGCAGTACCCGGTGAAACCCGCGCGCTGACAGGTTCATGGCATCTGCTGCATCCCTGATCAGAGCTTGGCCCTTTTCGTCAAGCGCAGCTATTTTTTCCAGCACGTGACCGTCGGCTTCGGCATTGAGACGCAAGTTGGGTAGCCCCAAGTCAAGGTAGCGCTGGCGTTGTATCGCGCGGGCCTTGGCCACACGCAGCGCTACATCCACGCTTTTTTCCTTGGGCGGCGGCAGGGTCAGGTCCGACGCCTTTACGGATGCCAGTTCCATCTGGATATCCATGCGGTCCAGCAACGGTCCTGAGATGCGGCCCTGGTAATCCGCAGCACAACGCGGACCTTGACGGCAGGTATGGCCAGGTTCTCCCGTCATGCCGCATTTGCAGGGGTTCATGGCGGCCACAAGCTGGAAGCGGGCTGGAAAGGTGATGTGGTAATTGGCGCGGGCAATTTGCGTTTCACCGGTTTCCATGGGTTGTCGCAGCGCTTCGAGCACGCGGGACTGGAATTCCGGCAGTTCATCCAGAAACAACACGCCGTGGTGGGCCAGGGCCATTTCACCGGGTTTGGCTTTCAGGCCACCGCCAACGAGGGCTGGCATCGATGCAGAATGATGCGGAGAACGGAAAGGCCTGCGGCGTGACAGTTGACCCGACTTCAATTCTCCGCCCAATGACGCGATGATGGAAATATCCAGCATCTCCTTCGCTTCCAGCGGCGGCAAGATGGAGGGCAGGCGTTGCGCCAGCATGGACTTGCCAGCACCCGGTGGCCCTACCATGAGGAAGTGATGACCGCCTGCGGCTGCGACTTCGAGGGCGCGTTTGGCAGCCTCCTGACCTTTGATGTCGGAAAGATCCTGCAGACTGGCGTCGTCTGCCTGCACCAGAGGTTTCGGCCTCGTCAGCACTTGAGTGCCTTTGACGTGGTTGATGAGCTGGATCAGCGACTGTGGAGCCAGTATGTCCAATTCTTCCCCGGCCCAAGCCGCTTCGGCACCAGAGGCTTTGGGACAGATCAACCCCAGATCATTGCCAAGCGCCGCCATAGCAGCAGGGAGTGCACCTGCAATGGCGAGAATGGAGCCGTCGAGTGCCAATTCACCCAAGACCGCATAACGACTGAGAAAATCCGGCGGTATGACTCCCAGCGCTGAAAGTACGGCCAAGGCTATGGGCAAATCATAGTGGCTACCTTCCTTCGGCAGATCAGCCGGTGACAGGTTCACAACCAGACGCTTGCCTGGCAGCGCCAGACCAATGGCATGCAGTGCTGCCCGCACCCTTTCCCGGCTTTCACCCACGGCCTTGTCGGGCAGGCCTACCACCATGAAGTTGGTCTGTCCCGACACAAACTGTGCCTGACAGTCCACCACCACACCTTCCACACCCTGAAAGGCAATCGTCGAACAGCGTGATGTCATCGTCTCTTCCCCAGCTTATAGAGCTAAGACGTTAGACCGGGTAGTTTCCGTCGCGCAAGAACAAAAAAAGAACATACCGTCATCCCGGCGAAGGCCGGGATCCAGCTAGCCAATTGCACGGTGTGTAACGAGCGGGATTCCGGCCTTCGCCGGAATGACGGGCTTTATGGGTTAGCTATTTGCC
>JANMEM010000079.1:0-2547 GCA_031376985.1 Hyphomicrobiales bacterium | reverse complement strand
TGGCCCAAATGGCCCGATGCGCCTGTGACGAGATACATGGTGGTCTCCTGTATTGATTTGGTCTCGATATGAGAGTAAGTGCAAGTTAGAGATTTTTAGATTTCCCGCAAGAAGGCAGTTTTGCCGCCCTTGGTTACTTTGAAGGAACTACCCCATGGACCAGCCATTGAAGCCAATTCATCGGCAATCACACAAACTGAATGCGGCCTGTCCCATCCGGGATGTGTTGGACCGTGTGGGGGACAAGTGGAGTGCATTGATTGTGAAGGCGCTGGAACATGGACCGTTGCGGTTTGGGGCTTTGCGTCGCGAGATAGAGGACATTTCACAACGCATGTTGACCGAAACTTTACGAAACCTGCAAAGGGACGGCATGATTTCGCGGAAGGTTTATCCCACCACGCCACCCGCCGTTGAATATCAACTCACAGCCTTGGGGCAGTCCTTGCAGGGTGCTTTGGGGATATTGGCCGTGTGGTCAAAACAGAACCATGACGCCATCCGGTCTGCACGGTTGAGCTTTGATGCCGAAGCAAGCCGCTCTGGATAGGCCGTGATCTGCCGCATGGCTGTTGCGGGCAATTATCTGTTCAATGCCGATGCGTGTATCGTCTATTGAAGGCAAACCACGGGAGTCGGGACTATGGGTTTGACGGACGATATTGGGGCTTTAAAGCGGCAGGAAGACCTACTGCAATTCAAGCACTTCAACGAAGCAGACGCTTGGGCGCTTGGAACACAGATGCAGGCGCGCGCGGCGGAGCGCAACTTGCCTTTGGTGATGGATATCCGCATTGGCATCCGGCCTCTGTTTTACGTGGCAATGCCCGGCACCACACCGGAAAACCCAGACTGGGTGCGCCGCAAGGTCAATACGGTCTATCGCTTTGAAGCTTGTTCCTATCGCGTCGGTCTGGAATACAAAGCCTCTGGCAAACTATTTGATCAGTCCCGCGGAATTGATCCGATGCAATATGCACCTGCAGGCGGAGGTTTCCCAATTCGCCTTGCGGGCAGTCTGGTGGGCGCGGTTACGGTGTCGGGCATACCCCAGCGCGACGACCATAATTTCGTGGCTGAAAGCCTAGCGGCGTTTCTGGGCGTTGTTTACAAAGACATTCAACTGCCCCCCGAAAGTAATTGATGTCGCAGGATATATTGTTCTGGTGCTTGGCTGGTTTGGCCACGTTTGTGGTTGGGGCCTCAAAGGGGGGGCTGCCGGGTGTCGGCATACTTGGTGTGCCTATTCTCGCACAGGTGATTTCGCCTGTGGTGGCAGCGGGACTGCTGTTGCCGCTCTACGTCATCAGCGATTGGTATGGGCTTTGGCTCTACCGTAAAAATTATGACAGTTGGAATATCAAGTTGATGACGCTGTCAGCCTGCATTGGCATTGGTATTGGCTGGGCGACTGCGCAATACAACAGCGACGCCTTGGTCAAACTGATCGTTGGACTGATTGGACTTTGGTATACTGCTGACCTTGTCTGGAAGAACACCCGCAAAGCGGAAATCGAGGCGAAACCTGCCGACATCCCACGTGGCATCTTCTGGGGTGCAATTGCGGGCTTCACCAGCTTTGTGGCCCATGCCGGCGGCACACCTTATCAAATGTACATGCTGCCGCGGAAGCTGGACAAGATGACTTATGCAGGCACGGCGACGATCACCTTCACGTTCGTCAACATGTTGAAGCTCCCGCCTTACTGGATGCTGGGGCAAATCAACTTCGGCAGCCTGCAACAGGGTCTGTACCTCGCACCAGTGGCGCTTTTTGGCGCTTGGGCGGGGTTCAAGCTCACCAAGGTGCTTCCTGAAAAAACCTTTTTTCGCTATGTTGAAGTGGCGCTGTTTCTGGTCTCGTTGAAGCTGATCTGGGATGCAGCAAAAGGCTTTGGCGTGGTTTGACAAATCAAGCCTTCTCCGGCACCTTGCAGCCGGGGCATATCTCGTGGAGTTTTGCATGTTACTGAAACGTGTCAGCCTTGCCCTTTTGTTTTCATCCGTTTTGTCCTTCTCTGCATTGGCGCAGGGTCAGCGCGTCATTCTTGTTCTCGACGCATCGGGCTCCATGTGGGGCCAGATCAACGGCAAGGCCAAGATGGACATTGCCAAAGAGGTCGTTGGCAAAGTGCTGTCCACCTGGAAGCCGGAAGACGATCTGGGCCTTGTGATTTATGGCCACCGCGAAAAAGGCTCGTGCACTGACATTGAAACCGTATGGCCGCCAAAGCCACTGAACATCAATCAATACATGTCGCCGATCAACAATCTGTTTCCACGGGGCAAAACTCCGATGACGCAAGCCGTGCGGCAAGCGGCGGAGGCGCTTAAATATACCGAGCAGAAATCTACTGTCATTCTCGTATCTGACGGGCTTGAAACCTGCGGTGCAGACCCTTGCGCCGTGGCCCGCGAACTCGAAAAATCTGGGGTGGACCTAACCGTTCATACGGTGGGCTTTGGCCTTGATGACAAGGGCGCAATTGCGCAGCTCAAGTGCATGGCCGAAGAAACAGGCGGCATCAGTGTGATCGCTGACAATGC
>JANMEM010000510.1:0-5244 GCA_031376985.1 Hyphomicrobiales bacterium | reverse complement strand
CATGTCAGGTTGAGCTTGCAGGCCGCCCGGGCTGGAAAGCACGTGCTGTGTGAAAAGCCCATTGCCATTTCAAGCAAGGGCGCCTTGGCCCTGCGCAATGTTCCAAAAGGCGTTCACATCGCCGAAGCCTTCATGGTGCGCCATGCGCTGCAATGGATTGATGCCAAAAAACGCATCAAGAAGGGCGAGATTGGCGAGGTTCGCGCCATTCAGGTGCTATTCTCCTATTTCAACAAGGATCCCAACAACGTCCGCAACATGGCCGATATTGGTGGCGGTGGCTTGTTGGACATAGGCTGCTACCCCGTCACGATCTCGCGCTTTATCTTTGACGCTGATCCAATTCGCGCGGCAGCAACAGTCGATTATGACCCCAAGTTCAAGACCGACCGCCTGTCCGGTGCCATATTGGAATTTCCGGCCGGACGGCATTTGACCTTCACCTGTTCAACACAGCTTGCTCCCTACCAGCGCGTCCATATCATGGGCACCAAGGGCCGTATTGAAATCGAAATTCCCTTCAACGCTCCGCCCGACAAACCCAACCGCATTTTTGTGCAGGGCATGAACATGAATGAGGGCACCTGGCATTCCTTCCCGGTGTCTGACCAATATCAACTGCAAGCCGAAAGCTTCAGTCGCATCATCCGCAAAAAGGAAAAACTGGTCTGGGGCGTTGAAGATGCCATCACCAACATGCGCATACTGGATGCCCTGTTCAAATCCGGCAACAGCGGCAAGTTCGAGAAGATTGCCTAGGTACGGTTATAGATATCATCGTAGCGGATGATATCGTCTTCGCCCAGATAGTCGCCGAACTGCACTTCGATGATCTCAACCAGCTCCAAGCCCAGATTTTCGAGGCGGTGTTTGGAGCCAAGCGGAATATCAACGGACTGGCCTCGGGTCAGCGTCAAAACCGCGTTGTCCACTGTCACCGTGGCCGTGCCGTTGACCACGGTCCAATGTTCATAACGGTGTTTGTGGCTCTGCAGGGACAATCGGCCCGCCGGCGTGACGGAAATCCGCTTCACCTTGAAGCCGGGCTGTTCGTCGAGGACGTGGAATGCGCCCCATGGTCGTGTTTCGCTGTACATGCAACGCTGTATAATGAAGCTGGTGCAAAGCCGCAATTGACCTTTGCACAGCTTCATGTCTATAAGCCCGCCCAAAGCCCCGGTCCATTCGCCGGGCGAAACCGCATCCGGCTGACCCGGTTCGGGTCAACCTTTAAGAAAACACAGGAATTTCAATGGCCAATACCTCTTCTGCCAAAAAGGCAACCCGCGTTTCAGCCCGCCGTGCAACCATCAACAAGAACCGCACCACAATGGTTCGCACCACGGTCCGCAAGGTCGAAGAAGCCATCACCTCCGGCATAAAGGCCAATGCAGAAGCCGCTTTGAAGGTTGCCCAGCCACAACTCGACCGCGGCGCCCAGAAGGGAATTCTGCACAAGAACACCGCATCGCGCAAAGTTTCGCGTCTTGCAGCGCGTGTCCGCGCCATGCAGGGCTAATCCAAAGCGGAATTTTTCCGGCAGCCTGATTGATCTTCCGGCAAATGACATTCCAAGGGCCGCTGACAACCGTCAGCGGCCCTTTTTATTTGTCCGGACGCTGACGAATATGCATAATTTAATCTCGTATTTTCAATATCTTGGATAATTATCTACAGACTCGGAGTGAAGTTGGCCTGACCTCAACACTTCCAGACGAGCGTCAAGCAGATTCTTTTAGTGTAAAGCTATGAAGGGCCGATTCAGCGGCTCAACGTGATTCAACTGAGAGATTCAGGGGCTTAGCTCCAGGGGCCGTGCCGATGAATGCCGTGTCAAGGCCAAACCGGCATAATCCGTATACGGAACATCAAATTTCACCATTGCAGCCCAAGGCTCGCCCTGACTAGGTTCAATTGAAGCCAACGGGCGGCGGGGAAACCCGGTGCTCAAAGTGTGGCGGGGATCGGCGTAACGGCGGTGTGGCAACCCGTCAAACCATGAGTTTTACAAGCGCAGAAGCTGCGCGGACCCGAGGTTCGCGCAGGCTGCAGGTGTGTGCCGGAGCAGAGAGTTCCGTCGCGATGGTTCGTTTGCGTCTGATGCCATGTGCGGGGGCAACCCTTTGAGTTCAGCACCATGGACTTGACGGGAAGCACAAACTGAAAATGGAATGAAAAGTGACTGAGGCAATACAAACGAATACTCACGCAATAGCAACCTCCGTAACGGATGTTTTGAAGGCTCAATGGCAAAAAATCCAAGGCCGCTTGCGGGCTGAACTCGGTGACGACCTGTTCAACAGCTGGTTTGGCCGTATGGACATGGAAAGCTGTGCCACAGGCCAGCTCACCGTTTCGGTTCCCACCCGGTTTTTGAAAAGCTGGATTGAGAGCCACTATGTGTCCAAACTGCAAAAGATTGCAGAAGCGGAATTTGGCGCTTTGACACTTGTTCAGGTGCGTGTGCGCCAACAGGGTACCCCCGTGGGGCAAAGCCAGAAACCGCAGCCCCAAACATTGCGTCAGGCAGTTCCTGCTGAAACACTGCGCCATGCGCCGCTTGTGTTGCCTTCACTCGTTTCTGACAAGGCAACACCGCTGGACGAAGGCCAGACCTTTGACAGCTTCATGATTGGGCCCTCCAACCAATTGGCCCATGCCGGCGCCATGCGCGTGGCGCTTGCCCAGGCAGGCACGGTATTGAGTTTCAATCCGTTGTTTATCCACGCAGCAGCAGGGCTTGGGAAAAGCCACCTGCTCAATGCTGTGGCCCATCGCATCAAGGCTTCAGGCTCTGGTCGCCGGGTTCTCATGCTGACGGCAGAGCGCTTTATGTATGGCTTCATTCAAGCCTTGCGCCAGCGCGATACACTGTCATTCAAAGATCAATTCAACGCTGTTGATGTGTTGCTGATCGATGATTTCCAGTTCCTGCAAGGAAAGGCCATCCAGCAGGAATTCTGCCACGCCTTCAATTCGCTGGTAGATGCAAAACGTCAGGTGATCATTGCAGCCGACGTACCGCCGGCACAATTGGATTCCATCGACCAGCGTATGCGGTCTCGCATGATGGGCGGACTGGTGATCGATATTGAAGCGCCAGACGAAGAATTGCGCCGCAAAATCGTCCGCGCCCGCCACGCGCAAATGTTGACGCGTGATCCGGCCCAAACCTTGCCGGAAGACGTGCTGGATCTGATTGCCATTCGCACCACGGGCGGTGGCCGTGAACTTGAGGGTGCGCTCAACCGCATCATCGCCTATCAGCAATTCAACAACACGCCCGTCACTTTGGACTTGGCCTCCGTAGTGCTGCGTGATGCCTCGCAAAACGGCAATATGGATCCCGGTCGCATCAAAATCGACGACATCCTGAAAATCGTGGGTCGGCACTACAATGTGGCGAAGGCCGATCTGCTGTCACCCCGCCGTTCCCGCACCGTCGTCGTGCCGCGCCAGATCGGCATGTATCTTGCCAAAAAGCTGACCAGCCGGTCGCTGCCGGAAATCGGCAGGCGCTTTGGCGGCAGGGACCATTCCACGGTTCTACACGCCGTTCGCAAAATTGACGAACAGGTGCGCGTGGACGAGAAAATGGCCAAGGACGTTGCCTTGCTCATCCGTCTTATGGAGCAGGTTTGAGCTGTTCAAAACGAAGGGTTCACGCTTGAAAATTGGCGGGTAACAGGCCATTGTCTCCTGCCCCGCGCTTGGTTTCAGGCGCCCCGCCTTTTCAAGACGAGTGTTTGAACCATCATGCGTGTGACGATAGAACGGTCTGCCTTTCTCAAAGCCCTGAACCATGTGCAAAGCGTGGTTGAACGGCGAAATACCATTCCTGTCTTGTCCAACGTATTGGTGCAGGCGAAGCAGGGATCGGTGAAATTGACGGCGACTGACCTCGATATTGAAATTGTCGAAACCGTCGCAGCTGAAACTTCAAGGGAAGGGGCTGCCACTGTGCCCGCCCATATGCTTTACGACATCGTGCGCAAATTGCCCGACGGTGCGCAATTGCAGTTGGAGCAGGGCCCTGATTCATCCCGTGTCTCGATTCATGCCGGTCGCTCTCGATTTGCCTTGCAGGCTTTGCCGGCGGAAGACTTTCCTGATCTTTCATCCGGCGAATTCGGCAATACGTTTTCACTTCCGGCCACCTCGCTGAAATTCCTGATCGAAAAAACCCGCTTTGCGATTTCGACCGAAGAGACCCGTTACTATCTGAACGGCATCTATCTGCATCAGGCCAAGCAGGCTGATACGTTGCGGGCTGTTGCAACCGATGGTCACCGCCTTGCCCAGTCACAAGTCAGCCTGCCAGTCGGTGCCGACGGCATGCCCGGCGTCATTGTGCCGCGCAAAACCGTGCTCGAAATTGTGAAGTTGATTGAAGGCGAAGAGGGCGATGTCGAAGTGTCACTTTCTTCATCGAAAATCCGCTTTTCGGCAGGCAACTTGGTGCTGACCTCTAAACTTATCGACGGGACTTTCCCGGATTATGAGCGCGTCATTCCCCGCAACAACAGCAAGGTTCTGGTCACCGAGTCGAAAGACTTTGCCCAGGCCGTGGACCGTGTATCCACCATCTCGCTGGAAAAAAGCCGGGCTGTAAAACTGTCCTTGAGCGATGGCAAAATGTCACTCGTTGTCAACAACCCGGATTCCGGTTCAGCCGAAGAAGAATTGGTGGTGGACTATGCACAGGAGCCGATTGAAATCGGCTTCAACTCACGTTACCTGCTCGATGTTGCCGGACAAATTACCGCCGACACCATCCGCTTCGAATTCCAGGACTCAGGCTCACCCACACTGGTGAAAGATCCGAAGGATGAACACTCCCTCTATGTGCTGATGCCTATGCGGGTGTAAACTCGCCCGCGTGACCACAAACTCTTCCCACCATATTACCCGCATCACGCTGACGGATTACCGGAACTATGCGGCGTTGCGTCTTGACCCGCCGCCGGGGTTGATTTCCCTTGCCGGAGCCAATGGGGCTGGCAAAACGAATTTGCTCGAAGCCATTTCTCTCCTCACACCGGGTCGGGGGCTGCGTGGCGCTGAGTATCAATTGATTGGCCGCAATGATGGCAAGGGCGCTTGGGCGGTTTCTGCTACCGCTGAAAACCATGTTGGTGAAACCCAACTTGGAACCGCGTGGAATGCGTCTGAAACCGAGGGCCCGAATGCGGCCCGCGCTGTGTTGGTTGACGGCCACTTGCAGAAAAGTTCGGGTGCCCTGGC
>JANMEM010000470.1:0-2423 GCA_031376985.1 Hyphomicrobiales bacterium | reverse complement strand
GCCTGCGAATGCGGATGAACTTTGCAAGCAATGGCTTGCCGTTCATGGGCTCACGGACACTGCAGGACATACAAACGGGATGCGTACGGATTGGCGAAACGCTGCGGATAAAATCGTGGTTTCGCGCCATGTTATCAAAGGAATGACGCATGGTGCACCGGTAAATAGCTGGGGTTCGGACGCTTGCGGCAGTGCTGCACCCTATGTTCTTGAGGCAGGTATATCCTCAAGTCTTGTTGTGGCACGGGACTGGGGAATAGCGGATGTTGTTCTTGATGGCGAAGTACTTGCGGCTGAAAAGCGACACGTAATACCGTTGGAAAACGTGTCAGTATCTGTGCCAGAACATGAGACGCAGCAAAGCAGTTATAAGCTGCGTCAAAGCAAGCGAAACGCATCTATACAAACAACCATTCACGCGGCATTGAAGTCGGCAGGGCTGATACGGGATTGAACGGAAAGTCCGCTTACATTTCCAGCACGCGATCAACCGACACGATTGTATGGCTGCCGTAGCCATTGAAGCGGGTGGCTGTGGCAAGACCGTAGGCTCCCAGCGTGCCGAATTCAATGTAGTCGCCTTCCTGGATATTTTTGTGGAGGTCCAATCGGTGGGGCAATACGTCCAGCGGGTCGCATGTGGGGCCGAAGACTTTCCATGACTTGGCGACACCTTCCAGTTCCTTGCCATCGCGGATAAGGCGGAAGGGTGGTTTCAAGTCCGGTGCCTGCATGTATTCCATGAGACCGCCGTAGACACCGTCACTGATGAAAAGATCGTCACCGTCGGTACAGACCAGTTTGACTTGCACGAGCAACGACATGCAGGTGGCAACGATGCCACGCCCGGGTTCACATTCCAGCAGGGGGTGGTCCGGTCCGAAAGACCGGGTCACGGCCTGATCAATGGCGCGGAAGAATATTTCAGGTTCAGGTGCAGTTGAGAGTTCATAGTTCGCCGGGAAACCTCCACCAACATTCAGTGTACGGACAGTTACGCCGGCGTTCTTTGCAATGCGGGCAGCAGCTTCAATATGACGGACATAGACCTGCGGTTCCGTGCTTTGGGAACCGGGGTGAAATGTCAGCACTGGAATGAAGCCAGCGGCGGCAACCTGTTGCAACAATTCAATGCAGATATGTTCGGGCGCACCAAACTTGGTCGAAAAATCGTGGGCAGAAGAACCGCGATCACGGGGCAGGACAAGCCGGACCGCAATTTCCACGGTCGCATCTGCGCCGATCACAGCGATGATTTTTTCCAGCTCTTCTTTGCAATCGATTACAAAGCGGCGGCAGTTGTAGATTTTGTAGGCGTCGGTGATCTCCCGGCGGGACTTCACAGGATTGTGGTAGTGAAAATGGGCATTTTTAGTCACCGCACTCACCGCCGCCATTTCATGAACCGAAGCGACATCCCAAGCCTTGACGCCAACTTCGGCCAAGGTTGCGAGAACTTCGGCTGATGAATTGCATTTGACGGCGTAGGACACCGTTCCCGGAAAATGATCCAGGAACTGGCGGGCTCGCGATTTCAATTCATCGGCGGAAAACAGGAAAACACCTTCTTCGGGGGAGAGAGCTCTGGCAACGGCGGGTGCGTCTGCAAATCGGGTATTGTGAAGGGGATGATGCAGAACGGTGGCGGTCATGGCGTGCTCCTGTAAGTCGACTTACAAAATGGACTCAAGTCATGAAGAATTGAAGACTGCATTGTGTTGAAGTGCGTCGGATATTTCGTCATAATGACGGAATATGCGGCGGAGTGATCATGTCAGATAAAGATGAAAAGCTCTTGGGCCTGCTCAAGATCAACGCAAGGGAGCCCGTTGCCTCGTTGGCGCGCAAGCTCGGTGTTTCACGAACCACGGTGCAGGACCGTCTGAGGCGGCTCGAAGAAACCGGCATCATTGCAGGGTACGCGGTGAAGCTGGGCAGGGCGGCAAAGGTGCCGGGGATTTCTGCTTTGGTTACGCTGGGTGTTGAGCCACGGCAGCAGATTGAAGTGGCACGCATTATTGGCACGTATCCGCAGGTGGACACACTGCACACAGTCAGCGGCAAGTTCGATCTGGTGGCGGTTGTCAAAACACCGACATCAGAGGATATGGACAAGCTGATCGACAAAATTGGTATGCTCAAAGGTGTTACGGATATTGAGACCGCCGTCATCTTGTCAACAAAACTCGATCGCAGGTAAGTCAGCTGCATTGGGAGTGATTTGAAATGTTGCGGATTGTGTTGGCTGTTGTGCTGTTAGTGGTGACCGGGTTGCCTTTGCAGGCGGAAACCAAGGTGCCGCAAACACGGGCCGATGTGCGGATGAGTTTTGCGCCTGTTGTGAAACGGGCCGCCCCTGCTGTGGTCAACGTCTATGCCAAGAGTGTTCAAAAACAGGACCAGTCCGGCTTGATGGCGGATCC
>JANMEM010000059.1:0-6329 GCA_031376985.1 Hyphomicrobiales bacterium | reverse complement strand
GGTTAATGAATGGGAAACGAGATCACGCCCCCGCAATAAATGCCGGATTGTCGAAGCCGCGTTCGGCCTTGCCATATCGTAATGGCGTGCCATCCACATTGCACACCTTGCCGCCTGCAGCCTCCAGCACCGCTTGGCCAGCCCCCGTGTCCCATTCCATGGTGCGGCCGAAGCGGGGATAGAGGTCGGCTTCGCCCTTGGCGACGAGGCAGAATTTGAGGGATGAGCCTGCTGATGTCAGCGACTTTACCTTGCAACTTTCCAGATACGCTGTTGTGTTGGCATCCATGTGGCTGCGGCTGGCAACCACTGTCAGGCCTTCTGCCGGGGTTTTTCGCACTTGCAGGGCCAACCACTTCACATCAGTGAGCGCGTCGCCGGGATTGACCTTCGCAAATCCCGCGCCTTTTTCAGTTTCGCCCCAGAACATTTGTGCGGTGGCTGGAGCATAGACCACGCCCATGACGGGACGGCCATTTTCGACGAGTGCAATATTGACTGTAAATTCCCCATTGCGATTGAGAAACTCTTTCGTTCCGTCCAGCGGGTCCACCAGAAAAAAGCGTTTACCGACATCCGGCACATCGCCCCCAGCCGCTGCTTCTTCAGCCAGTACCGGCACATCGGGCCATAGTTCCTTCAAGCCCTTGAGAATGACTTTTTCAGCCATGGCATCCGCCTCAGTCACCGGAGAGAGATCAGCCTTGGCGCGCACTGCAAAATCTGACGCGTAGACAGCCATTATCTCCCGCGCTGCCAATTGGGCGAGGCGCAGCAGTTTCGACAGGTCGGCGGAGGGCGTTACAACGGTCATGGGAAATGGGCCTTTGGTTGGCGGCTCTATGGCGGAGGAGGGCTTCACCCGTCAATGCGGAAATAATGCGGCAGATTTGTTATAGGTTTACGACGAATCACACTGTCGCTGCCAGCGGGGAAATTTGCCATGGACCAAAAACTCAACGATCTTGACCTTGCTGCACTGCTGTGTTCGCGCGTCTGCCACGATATCATCTCCCCCGTGGGTGCCATTGCCAATGGCTTGGAACTGATGGACGATCCCGAAGTTGACGCAGAAATGAAGGCGACTGCGCTGGATATGGTGCGGTCTTCCGCCAAGGCAGCAACAGCGAAACTGAAATTCTGCCGCATTGCCTTTGGTGCTTCTGGTTCTGCGGGCGCCCAGATTGACATGGGGGAAGCGGGCGAAATGGCAAAAGCCTTTGTTGGCGATGAAAAAATCAAGCTCGATTGGCAGGCCCCGCGCGAAAACCGACCGAAGGCCGAAGTCAAACTGGTTCTCAACATGTTAATGCTGGCCATGGCCGGAATCCCGCGTGGTGGCCTGGTCACCGTGACAGTCGAGGGCCGCAACTTTGCTGTGTCAGCAAAAGGTGAGCGCGCAAAAGTGCCGCAAGCCATGGCTGATGTTCTGACAGGTGTCGCAGCTATCGACACGTTGGATGCCCGCATGGTGCAGCCTTATTATGCAAAATTGCTCGCGCAATCGGCAGGATTGCAACTTGGAATGTCGCTGGAGTCTGATGATGTTGTGCTGGTTGCTGCACGTGCAAACTAGTTTTGCAATATCGTGTTAACCAGTACAACCGCATTCAACTTTTCATGAAAAATTGATGTAATCCTATAAGGCCTTGGAGACGGGCCCACTGATAAGCCTGCCCTGTAGTCACACAGGGTTTCAAAATGCCAACGTACAATGCGCCAAACAGCGGCGGAACAGTTTTCGGATCAGCCAGTAACGACACAGTCAACGGCAGTGCCTATGCTGACGTTCTGTATGGTTTGGGTGGTAACGATGTTCTCAACGGCAATGCTGGCGATGACACCTTGGAAGGTGACGGAACAGTATCTTTTGCAACTGCATTCAGCAAGCAAGGCTCTGTCGCAACCAGCTATGCTGGAGTTGCATCTCTTGTCGGCAATGGCTTGTCGCTTGAATCCTTGGGGAACACGGGCAGCCAAAGTGTATGGCGCATTCGCAACAGCAGTCTGACCGATAAGGTTGTAACGATCCAGTCTGCCTCGCAAGGTGTGGGCAACAATGGCGGCTTCACTGTAACGATTACCATTCCTGCCATGTCAGATGTGACCATACCCAGCAACAACACGGGTACTCACAAGCTGGTTTTTGATGGCAAACAGATTGAAACGAGATCTGCAAGCAGCCAGGTTTTCAATGCGGCGGCGGTCGTTGCATCGGTCGACGGCAACGACACCCTGAATGGCGGCAATGGCAATGACACACTGCGCGGCAACGGTGGCAACGACATTTTAAACGGTGATGCGGGCAACGACAACCTGGACGGCGGTACAGGAACAGACACATTGAATGGCGGCGACGGCAATGATGTGCTTGTAGGTGGCGCAGGCGCAGACAAGCTTTCCGGTGGCGACGGAACTGACACCGCAGACTATTCTGCATCAACCGCTGGCGTGACGGTCAATCTTGCTGCCGGCACAGGCCTTGGCGGTGATGCTGAAGGCGATACGCTGGCTGCTGTTGAAAATGTTGTTGGCTCAAAGTTTGCCGACGTTTTAACTGGGAATGCGTCGGCCAACGTTCTGAATGCTGGTGCAGGCAACGATGTTGTTTACGGCAGTGGTGGCGGCGACACCATTGATGGCGGTGCAGACACTGACGTTGTTGACTACTCTGCCTCAACCGCAGGCGTGACTGTAAATCTGGCTACTGGTGTCGGTGCTGGTGGTTTTGCCGCTGGCGACCTTCTGAGCAATGTGGAAAATCTTGTTGGTTCGAAGTTTGCCGACGTTTTAACGGGGAATGCGTCTGCCAACGTTCTGAATGCGGGTGCAGGCAACGATGTTGTCTACGGCAGCGGCGGCGGTGACACGATTGACGGTGGTGCAGACACTGACGTTGCTGACTATTCTGTTTCAACCGCAGCAGTAAACGTGAACCTTGCAACGGGCGTGGGCCTTGGCGGATTTGCTGAGGGTGACCGTCTGAGCAATGTCGAAAACCTTGTGGGTTCGAATTTCGCAGACATGCTGATTGGCAATGCAGGCAACAACATCCTCAATGGCGGTGTTGGCGACGATGTGTTGGCAGGTGGCCTTGGCGCTGATCAATTGATCGGGGGCACGGGCATCGATCTTGCGGATTATTCTGCCTCGTCAGCTTTCGTCACAATCAACATGGCCAACGGTTCGAATGTCGGCGGTGATGCCGATGGCGACACATTTAATTCGATTGAAGGCGTGATTGGAACAAAATTTGCCGACATTCTTTCGGGAGATACATTGGCCAACCGCTTTTATGCAGGCGCTGGCAACGACGTCATCTACGGCAGCGGTGGTGGTGACATCATCGATGGCGGCGACGATGTTGACCTTGTTGACTACTCCGGATCAAACGCGGCTGTTCAAGTCAACCTGTTCACGGGCCTTGGCCTTGGCGGCACCGCGCAAGGCGACAAGCTGAGCAATGTTGAAAATTTCAACGGTTCAAACTTTGATGACACGGTAACGGGTAACGACGTCAGCAATGTCATTCAGGGCGGTCTCGGCGCCGATACTGTTTACGGCGGCCTTGGCGACGACAAAATGTTTGGTGGCGCTGGTGCTGACCGCCTCGAAGGTGGCGAGGGTTCGGATTACATCGAAGGCGGCACCGAAAACGACGCGCTGTTTGGCGATGGCGGTGACGACACATTGTTAGGCGGCACAGGCAACGACCGTTTGACGGGCGGCAAAGGTACTGATGTCATCAACGGTGGAGACGGTGTTGATACGGCAGACTATCGCCATTCCGACGCTGGTGTTGACGTGAGCCTTGTAAGCGGCCTTGGCCATTTGGCTGATGCTGAAGGCGACACCTTGCAATTCATCGAAAACCTTTCAGGCTCGGCCTTTGCAGATACGCTTGTGGGTGATGACGGTGCAAACCGCCTCACCGGCATGAGCGGTGAAGACAAGTTGTTCGGCATGGGCGGCAGTGACTATATCGCCACCGGCGGTGGCTATGACTATGTTGATGGCGGCGACGGCATTGATACCGTGACCTACGAAGATTCCTGGGATCATGTTGTGGTCAACCTCACCACCGGTGTCAACAAATACGGTGAAGCCTCTCGCGACGTTTTGGTGAATGTTGAAAACATCATCGGCTCTGCCTTCGACGATACCATCACTGGCGATGCAGGTGCCAACCGTTTGACGGGCGGCGACGGCAATGACGTGCTAAGCGGCATGGCAGGCAACGATTATATCTACGGCAACAATGGCAATGACACCATGACAGGCGGTATTGGTGCTGACGTGTTCGTGTTCAACCTAGGCTTTGGCCAGGACACCATCACCGACTTCTGGGCAGGTGCCGGTCGTACTGACCGGATCTGGCTACAAGGTGCCGGAACAGCCCCTGCCTACACGGTGGCCGACACCGCGGCAGGTGCTGTCATCACCATTGCAGGTGGAGACACACTCACGCTGACAGGTGTGCATGTGGCCCAGCTCAATGTGGATGATTTCATTTTTTCGTAATTTACAACGACCCTGCAAAACAAAGAAGGCACTGCCCGACGGGATGGTGCCTTTTTCGTAGAGCATCGGGCGGTCAATTGGGCACAATCTTCTCCAAAATCCGTCACCCGGGCGAAGGCCGGGGTCCAGCTTTTTACAGCGATATCAATAACTAGTTGGATCCCGGCCTTCGCCGGGATGACGGTTAGGGAGCACCATTTTAAACTGATACGACAAGCAACAAGGGGACTTTTTGCTCTTCCTTGCAAACTGTCCTCGATCTCCAAAAAATATCGACAAGCCTGATCGCATCATGGCTGTCCAGAACTTGCATCATACGGAAACCCGGCTTTCAGATAGCCTTCAACCAAATGCTGCTTGTCGTCGGGATTGCGGAACGGCAGTGTTGCAATCCAGCTTTTGATGGTAAACTGTGGCACGGATTCCATGAATTGCTGCGTGATCACCCGGGCTTCGTCAACGCGTCCGAGTTGGGCCAATGACGCCGCCAAATGTCGCTTTGACCCAATTGTGCCGGCACTGTTCTTTTGGAACATCTCCACAACATCTTCATAGCGCCGCGCCGCATAGAGCACCCAGCTCAGTAGCCATTCATAATAAGGCGGTGGGTATGGATTGAGTTGAGAGGCTTTCCTGCTTGTTTCTACTGCGGTTTGCGCTCGACCTTCGAATATTTCGAGATCAGCCATGAACAGCCAAGCGTCTGCGTGGTTGGGGTTCAGCTTCAGGGCCTGCTCATAATGCGCGCGCCCACCCGCGAGGTCACCCTGCCCATTGAAGATCAAAACATATCCGAGAATGACATGCGCATCGGCATTGTTGGGATCGAGTGCCACTGCCTTTGGCGCAAGTTCCGCAACGCGATCACGCGAGTCCTCTTGGTAGCAATACATCCAGCCGAACAACAAATTCATCGCAAACCACGCCTTTGCCTCAGCAAAGCCGGGGTCCATCTCGCAGGCCTTCGCGAGCAAAATGCGTGCAGACTGGTTTTCATCAGGAGATTGCATACTCAGGAGCCGCCCACGCGCAAACAAATCATAGGCTTCGAGACTCGGTACCCTGCGTTTGGGCAGTGCTTGCACCAGTGGCAGGACGCTGGACAATGCTGTGATAATCCGGCCTACGACTTCGTCTTGAACTGTGAAGACTTCCGCCAGTTTGCGATCAAATCGCTCCGCCCAAATCTGTGCATTTGAAGTGGCGTTAATCAGCTGGGCCGTAATCCGCACGTTGTCGACGGATCGTCGCACGCTGCCTTCAACGACATATTGGACACCCAATTCGCCCGCAACACTTCGCAAATCCTGCGTGCGCCCACGATAGGAAAACGAAGAGTGCCGTGCAATCACCCGCAGCCCGGCAACGCGGGACAGATCGGTAATCAAATCTTCTGCCAAACCATCCGCGAAATAGTCCTGCTCTGCGTCGCTGCTCATATTGACGAAGGGCATGACGGCGATTGATGGCTGCGGCACCTCAACAACACCAGCAGCCCCTGCTGAATTGGGTGGCTTCAGTCCAACGTCATGATCCACAAACTGATAGCCCGCCCGCTGGATGGTTGCGATCCACTCTTCACCGTTATGCGCACGGCCCAAGCATTTTCGTAGCGCCGCAATCTGAACTGTCAGATTGCTTTCTTCGATGTTTTCGGATTGCCATGCGGCATCCATCAGATCGGATTTGCTGACGGCCCGCCCATCGGCAGCCAGCACTGCTTCCAGTAACGCCAATCCACGATGTCCAACACTGATGGGTGATCCGTGCTTCAGCAACCGCTTCCGTTGAGCGTCAAAAACAAACGG
>JANMEM010000424.1:0-11307 GCA_031376985.1 Hyphomicrobiales bacterium | reverse complement strand
GGTCCTCGGCACGCCCGGTGCATCGCCGACAATTCACGTCATGGAGTCAGAAGAACGCGTGCCGTGGTCAGGCCACATGACGCGTTACGCGGTGAATGATGTTTACGCTGAAATTCTGAAGGTGCGCATGGCACTCGTGTTTGTAAATACCCGTGCCCAGGCCGAGATGATGTTTCAGGAATTATGGACCGCGAATGAAGATCATTTGCCCATAGCACTGCACCACGGCTCGCTTGATATTTCCCAGCGTCGCAAAGTCGAACAGGCCATGGCCGACAACCGTTTGCGGGCCGTCGTCTGCACCTCCACACTCGATCTCGGCATTGACTGGGGCGATGTCGATCTGGTCATTCACATCGGCGCACCCAAAGGTTCAAGCCGCCTGTTGCAACGCATTGGCCGCGCCAATCACCGTCTGGATGAATCAAGCAACGCTATTCTGGTACCGTCCAATCGCTTTGAAGTTCTGGAGTGCGAGGCAGCAGTGGAAGCCGTTCGCGAAAATGCACAAGACACACAATATCCTGCTGTATTAAAACTCGATTGCCTCGCCCAACACATCATGGGCTGTGCGTGTTCGGGACCATTTTTTGCAGATGCACTTTATGGTGAGGTCACTTCAGCTTTTACGTTTCGCAATTTGTCATATGAGATATTTGATCAGGTTTTGGACTACTGTGCCACGGGTGGCTACGCGCTGAAATCATATGCCCGCTACGCCAAACTGAAATTGCAGGCTGATGGCATGTGGCGCTTGGCACACCCACGCATTGCCCAGGACTGGCGCATGAACATTGGCACCATTGTGGAGGAGGGCCTGCTGAAAGTGCGGCTTGCGAAAGTGCGCCGCGTCGGTGGCAAGCGCATGGTCACTGGCGGCTTTTCGTTGGGTGAAGTGGAGGAGTGGTTCCTCAGCCAATTGACCGTGGGAGATACATTTTTGTTTGCGGGCCAGGTGCTGCGCTTTGAGGGCATGGATCAATTCGGGGCGCTGGTGACAAAGGCTCCGGGCGCGGATCCTAAAATTCCGTCATATCAAGGCGGCAAGTTTCCGCTCTCAACTTTTCTGGCGCAGCGCGTCCGCGAAATTCTGGCCTCGCCGGAGCGTTGGAAAAACCTGCCCCTGCAAGTGCGCGACTGGTTATCAACCCAGCGTTTTGCCTCTGTGTTGCCAAGCGCTGACCAGATGCTGGTCGAGACTTTCCCGCGTGCAGAAAAACATTATCTTGTCTGCTACCCCTTTGAAGGTCGCCTTGCACAACAGACTCTTGGCATGTTGCTTACGCGACGGCTTGAACGCTGGGGTGCCAAACCTCTGGGCTTTGTCGCGTCAGAATATTCCCTCGCGATCTGGACGGTGAGCGATGTGTCTCACATGATTGCCACGGGCCGACTTTCGCTGGCGAAACTGTTTGACGAAGACATGCTGGGCGATGATCTGGAGGCATGGCTCGCGGAATCAAACCTGATGAAGCGCACCTTCCGCAATGTTGCCCTGATTGCGGGTCTCATCGAAAAGCGCATGCCCGGCAAGGAACGCACGGCGCGGCAGGTGACGGTCAATACTGACCTGATTTACGATGCACTCCGCGCCCATCAGCCTGATCATATCCTGCTGCGGGCGGCGTGGGATGATGCGGCAGAAGGTTTGATCGACGTGCTTCGTCTGGGGGCCATGTTAAAGCGCATCAAGAACCACATCCTTCACAAGGCGTTGGACCGCGTTTCACCCCTCGCTGTGCCTGTGCTGTTGGATATCGCGCGCGAATCAGTTAGCGGCGAAGCCCATGATGCCCTTCTCGCCGAAGCCGCTGACGCCCTTATCAATGAGGCCACACGGCTTGTCTAAACAACACACCATTTTACTTGGAGGATTGAACTTCACACCTGATATGTCGGGGGCATTGTACTGCGCTGACGAAAAACTCCTGCTCATTGCCGACTTGCATCTGGAACAGGGGGCCAGCCTTGCACGGCGTGGCCTGCACGTACCGCCCTATGACACGCTTGCCACATTGGCCATGCTCGAAAAGGTATTGGCCAACACGGGTGCAAGACGGCTGGTATTGCTGGGCGACAGTTTTCATGATGCGGTTGCTCACGACGTAATTCGTGAGAATGATGCTGACCGCCTGCGCCAGATAACGTCGTCAATTGAAACAATATGGATTTCAGGCAATCACGATCCAAAATCTCACGATTCCTTGGGGGGAACCTGCGTAGACGAAATGCTGTTCAGCTCCATCACCCTCCGGCACATACCCGGTCGTTTGAAAGCTGACGAATTTGAAATCGCGGGCCATCTGCATCCCGGTGCCACGGTCGTGCAGCGCGGCCACCACATCCGCACCAAGTGCTTCATCGCGGATAAGCGCCGCATCATTCTGCCAGCTTTTGGAAGTTACACCGGAGCACTCAACGTGCTGTCTGGAGCATTCACCGGATTATTTGAAGAAACCCAAACCCAAGCCTGGATGATCGGCAAAACCGCTATCCATTGCTTCCCTTGGAAACGCTTGGGTTAGTTAGGACGCGTCGGGCGAATCTGCTTTCCAGGCAGGGTCAGTCACAGCAACCGTGTTGGCAGAGGGGGGCGCCACTTCCGGCGACCATCTGCTCAGGCGCTGTTCGGTATCTTGCAGGTCCGTGGACGACAGCGTTGTCGCAATCACACCCGCACGCTTGTTGGCGTCGGAATCATTTTGCTTGGCAGCCATGGAGTACCAGAACAAGGCTTCCTTCGCGTTGATCTTGGTGCCCAAGCCACGTTCCAAAAGAACTGCCAGATTAAACTGACTGTCTTTCAGACCATGGGCCGCACCCAGAGAGAACCATTTGAAAGCCCGTGCATAGTCTGGCTTTTGCAAGTCATTGTTGGCGGCCAGTACTGCGGCATTGTGCATGGCCTTGACGTTGCCCAAAGCTGCAGCACGTTCGTACCAGCCAAGTGCAGCTTTCATGTCTTTGGCAACGCCCTTGCCGCGTTCATACAAGGTGCCAAGCCGATATTGACCGGGCGCATTTCCTGCCGCTGCGGCCTTGCCGTACCAATAAGCAGCTTTGGCAAAGTCCTGCTTCAAGCCGTTCTCACCGTTAAGATAGCGGGTGGCGATGACGAATTGTGCTTCGGCATTTCCCATGGCAGCCGCTTCGCGCAATTGCAAAGAACCTGTGGAGGCAGGAGCCAATCCATCCTCACCGGCCACATTGCCGGCAACGATTCCAGCCAATGCTTCATCAGCAGGCTTTTCGAGGGAGCCCGTCAACAGCGGATCGGAGTCATTCGGCAACTCGAGGCTGCCGAGTTCCGCCGGCTTTGGTTGCGGTGGCTGGGCCTTTACAGCAGGAGCTGGTGTCAAAACTTCAGGCAGTGCAGCAGGCGCTTGCGGGCTCAGCTGTTGTTCGATTGCGACTGGCTGTGCAGGTGCTGCGCCTTTTTTGGCTTGCCCCAACATGTTGAACGTAAATACGGACACAGCCGCAAGCAGCGCAATGCCCATGATGATATATTTGCGCTTCTTGTTCTCGTTGTTGTTCGCAGCTTTGAACCCTGGCGGATGCTTCAGGTCACCGAGAGGCGCTACCGAAGCTTGAACAGCCGCAGCTGCAGGTTTGTGGCGGCTTTTGAATATGCTTCCGAGAAGTTTTTTCGAAGCTTTTTCGCTTGCACGTGCTGCACCGGGCGACAGGCTTGTGAGCACGCTCTTCGGCTGTACCGCAGCTTGAGCCGCACGACGCGCGGCAGCAATGAAATCATCGCCATCATTCAGCCCTTGCGCTGCACCGGGGTTGCGGGCCTGCTGCATGACTGCGTCAAACGGATTGACAACGGGAGCCTCCTGCTGCGGTTGCAGTGGGTCCATGGCAGGGGCTGTAAAGTCCGCAAAAGAACTGTCGGAAAAAGGTGTGTCAGACAGTGGTGGCTGTTCCGAGGGCTGGTTCCAATCCTGGGCGGGTGTTTGCTCTTCTGCAAAAGCCGTTGCGGGCACAGCGGCTTCCATGGCCGGTATGCCAACAGACGCAGCCACGCGCTGGCCAATGGCGGCGGTTTCAAGCTCCGCCAGTTTGGTGACAATTTGTTCAAGCGTTTCGTGAACGGCTTCCAGGGTTTCCTGATTGCGGCCTTCGGCATGTTCCGAGGCTTGGCGTACAGCTTGTAAACCGTCATGCAAGGCTTGAATTTCTGGCGCACCTGAAAGTGAAACGGCTGCGGGTGCCGCAGACATCACTTGCTGGGCAACCCGGTTGGCGGCGTTGTCAGCCACTTCCTGTGTCCAGTTGCGCTGCTGCTCCATGCTGTCAAACAACTGGTTGACGGCCCGTTCAATGGTTTCAAGTGAACCCAACTGCTGTTCGGTGCGGCCAACGCGCGAGGAAATATCGTTCAGACGCTCTTCAATTTCCGAAGCATGAGAACCGCTGCGATCGGCAACGGCTTCCGAGAGCTTGTAATCGAGTTCCGCCATACGGCGCTCAAGCTCACCCACCTGTGGCGAGCTTTTGGCGTGGGCTTGCTGCTGTTCTAGGCGCTGGGTGATATCGAGAATGCGACGGTCCATGTCGGCCAAGGGCCGCATGTCCGGGCCTTGGGCCACGCGCGTTGAGAGTTGTTCAACGGCCGCACGAAGTGCCATCACATCGCCGCCATTGGCTTGCGCAGCATGGGCCTCGTCAATGCGGGCATTGACGCGTTCAACTTCACCACGCAGACGCTGCATTTCTGCAGGGCCTGCACCGGAGCCTGAAAGTGAAGCCTGCGCTTCTTTGACCAGCCCGACGATGCGGCCTTCAATGGCGCGGAGTTCCTGCTGCGAGGTTTGCACCGCTTGCGTTTGCGCGCGCATGGCAAGGCTCTCAGCCGTTTCACGGACCGTGTCGATGCGGTTGGCAAGTTCGGTCAACTCGATTTTCAACAGGTCAGGCAACGTGTTGTGCGTCGTACCAGACTCGCTGCGCTCCACACGCATGGCCAAATCCGCCAGACGCGATTCAAGTTGCGTGAAAGCCGGCGCCTGCTTGCTGACGGAATCCTGTGGGGCCGTGGAAGCTTTCTGCGACAGCGAGGCCATGCGGTCATGCAGGGATTTGAAATTGTCGCGCGTACGCTTCTCCGAGCTTTCCATATGCTCGACAATATTGCGTACAGCTTTTTCCAGCGCCACGTAACCCGGATGTTCTTCGGGCCGTGTTTCGCGTTTGCTGGCTTGCGTGATCTGGCGTCCCAGCACAGAGAGGCGATCATTGACGGCTGTGAAGGCTTCAACCGTCTGGCGTTCATTGCTGTCAACACGACTCAGGATTTTGTGAAGTGCTTCGTTGTCTGGCGCAAGCCTCTGTTCAATCGGTGCGGCCACGCGCTGTGCTGTTTCAGAATCGCGACGTGACAAGCGGGACAATTGTTCGGCAATGTCTTCAAGACGGCTGGCCGTGCGCTCCAAGGCATGCGTTGGTGCTTGTGACGAGCGGGCATAAAGATCTGGGCGCGTGTCTGGAATATCATCGGCGGTTTCAAGAATCTTGCTGTTCAGCCATTCACCCAAGGTCATGCCGGAGCGACGTGCAGCAATCTTTGCCGCTTCGCGCATATCAGGCTCAATGCCTTTGACACTCCAGGGTACACCAGGCTTCATAACGCTAACTCCTCAGGCCTTGTGGGCCGACTAAACCAATGGGTCGCGAAGCCACAGAGGGCAGCGCCGACAGAATTCCGAGACCCGAAAGTTAACGTTTTTGGTAAATATTCAGTTAAGGTGTTGATCTGCCGCTGATTTCAAATGCTTCACTCAATCGGAGAAAAACGTCCTTGCTGAATTTCGCCTATGCCCATTCACCGCTTGATCGCATGTCCCATGTCCGCACCGATGCATTGCAGGTGGAGAAATACAGGAAAAGCGATGGGGCAAAATTCATCTGGGTGCATGGCGACGCTGTGCAATTTTTCGGGCAAAAGCTCGACGTGTCGCGTCCACTTTCTTTTATGTCTGCGATATTTTTGGGGCTGGATGGCGAGGCCACGCCATGGTTCGCCGCCGCAGCGCCCTTAAGTGATTCGCTGAAACCCATCCGCAGTGTGATGATTGAAGGGCTGCTGACGAAGCAGGAATTGTCAATCATCGCACAGGCCCGAAGCCTCATTCATTGGCATGACTCCCATGGTTTTTGTGCCAAGTGCGGAAAGGCCTCCGTGATGCAGGACGCTGGCTATCGCCGTCATTGTGAAGCCTGCGGTACCGATCATTTTCCACGTACTGATCCTGTGGTCATCATGGCGGTGTGCCGTGGAAATCGCACCTTGCTGGGTCGACAGAAAACCTGGCCCGAAGGCATGTATTCCACCCTCGCAGGCTTCATGGAACCGGGGGAAACCATGGAAGCCGCCGTGCGCCGCGAGGTGAAGGAAGAGGTGGGGATCACTGTTGGGAAAGTCGAATATGTGGCCTGTCAACCTTGGCCGTTCCCCTCAAGCCTGATGATCGGCATGATTGGCGAGGCGGAGGATGACGTTCTCGAGATCGACGAAAGCGAAATCGAAACCGCCCGCTGGTTTGAGGCAGACGAAATCAGGATGATGCTGGATCGGACCCATCCGGATGGGTTGCATGCGTCAAGACCAGACGCGATTGCGTGGCATCTGGTGCAGGCGGCTTTGGTGCGGATTGAGGGGTGAGGAAGGGCCTTCCATTGCTTACGACCCCACCCGCTTCTTCGCAATCACAGCCCGATACGGGCTCGCGGGGTATGCCCCCAGAATCCGCACGTATGACGTGAAGAATCCCAGTTCTTCCAATGCCAGTTTCACATTGGCGTCGTCCGGATGACCTTCAATGTCGGCATAAAACTGTGTGGCGGAGAATTGGCCTTCGAGTTGGTATGACTCCAGCTTTGTCATGTTTACGCCATTGGTGGCAAAGCCACCCATGGCTTTGTAAAGGGCAGCAGGAACGTTCCGTACACGGAATACAAAACTGGTTACGACTTTTTCTTTGCTTGATGTGATGGGCTTTGGCTTCTTCGACAAAATGACGAAGCGCGTGGTGTTGTGCTCTTCATCCTCGATATTTTTTGCCAGGATTTTGAGGCCATAGGTTTCAGCGGCAAGCTTTGTGGCAATGGCACCTTGGGTGACGATACGCGACTCGGCCAACTCCCGCGCTGCCCCTGCGGTGTCAGCCGCAACGACAGGCTTCAGCTTGTGTTCGCGGATGAATTTCCGGCACTGGCCCAGCGCATGCACATGGCTGTGCACGTCCTTGATGTCACCAAGCTTCACACCTGGTACTGCCATGAGATGAAACTCGATGCGCAGGAAATGTTCGCCAATGATGCTCAGGTGTGAGCCCGGCAGCAGATGGTGCACATCGGCCACGCGGCCCGCCGTGGTATTTTCGATGGCAATCATGGCCAACGCCGCCTTGCCGGACTCCACTGCCTGAAACGCATCCTCAAAGGTGGGGCAAGGCATGGGTTCATGGTCCGGTGCTGCTTGCAGGCAGGCAATGTGGGAATTGGCCCCGGGTTCACCCTGGTAAGAAATTTTCGGCTTGGCAGTCATGAACTAGTGGTCTTTCAGCAGACGGCGGGCGGTTTCAAGATCCTGCGGCGTATCCACGCCCAAGGGATTTGAGTCAACCTGCACCACGGCTATTTTCATGCCAATGTCGAGGGCCCGCATCTGTTCCAGCGAACGCTCCTTTTCCCGTGCCGATTGTGGCAGCCTGACGAAGGCTTCGAGGGAGGCGCGCTTATAGGCATAGATGCCAATATGGTGCCAGTGAGGTGCCGGATGATCGTCCGTCAACACTCTTACAAAGTCCCGCGCAAAGGCCACCTCACGCTCGGGACCCAGGGGTGCAATGGCTTTGACGATGTTTGGATTGTTGCGGTCTTCGTCGGAAAGGATTTCCGTGGCAACCGTTGAAATATCAACCGTATCATTGGTCAGGCCCGCCAGACAACGGCGCACACTCAAGGCATCAATTGTGGGCAAATCGCCCTGCAAATTCACAACATTTGAAAAAATCCGGTCAGGATCACGCAAAGCCAAGGCAGCGGCAACACGGTCTGAACCAGACTTCAACCCCGATTGTGTGACAATAGCATCGCCCCCCGCATCACGGATGACCGCTGCAATTTCGCTCTCTCCGGCAGCCACCAAAACATGACCGAGTTTGGCCTCCACCGCCCGCCGCCAGACGTGGACGATCATGGGTGTGCCGTTGATATCGGCCAACGGCTTTCCGGGCAGTCTTGTGGCTGCCATACGGGCCGGGATAACGATGATGGTATTCTGGTGATCTATCATGGACTTATCAAACAGGCGCGGCAAATTGCGCCGAAGCCTATATATGGGTTGCAGGCATTACGGCAAAGCATTAGTTAGCGATTGGTTTTCATACTTGCTTTGGGACACGACATGGACAGCTGGACTTTCAATAAAATTGCAGGCGCGGTTTTAGGCACAGCCTTGATGGTGTTGGGCTTGCAGAACGTGAGCAAGGGTATTTATCACGCCGAAGCACCAGCTGCTGACAAGCAAGGTTTTCTGATTGAAGTTGCCGCTGCTGAGGAGGCTGCACCCGCGGGTGGCGAAGCAGGGCCAGCAAAGTCCCTCGGAACCCTCCTGGCTTCGGCTGATGTCACCAAGGGTGCAACCGTTGCCAAGGCCTGTGCCGCCTGTCATAGTTTTGACAAGGGCGGGCCGAACAAGACAGGTCCAAATCTTTATGAAGTGGTGGAGCGCGGCATCGGCGCCCATGAAGGATATGCCTATTCCGAAGCCATGCTGGGCCACAAGGCCGACAAGTGGAGCTTCGATAATCTCGACGTCTATTTGAAAGCCCCCAAAAAATATATTGTGGGAACCAAAATGGCCTTCGGTGGTATCGGCAATGACGCAAAACGTGCCGACCTGATCGCCTATCTGGCATCGCTCTCGGAAGCCCCAAAGCCCTATCCGGCACCCTGACATTTATAACTTAGACGTTGTAACACCAGCATAAATGGTGCTGGTGTTTTGATTTGCGGATGCGCCATCATAAGAAGGGGCGTTCGAATCAGGACGGAGTCTAATATGGCAAAATCATTTTCGCGACGGCGTGTGTTGCAATGGGCGAGTTCGGCGCCCTTCTGGCCGCTGCTGGCGTTGCCCGGCCACGCCGATGTCATGCAGTTCCGGCATGCCGTGTCTCTGCTTGGCGAACCCAAATATCCAAAGGATTTTTCGAAGTTTGACTACGTCAATCCGGATGCCCCCAAGGGCGGCAAAGTCCGTTTGGCGATTCTCGGTTCTTTTGACAGCATGAACGGCAACACCATCAACGGCGACCCCATTGATCCGGGAGTCAATGAATCGTTGCTTTTTTCGAGTTCGGACGAACCCTATGGCGCCTATGGCTTGTTGGCCGAGGGCCTGTGGTTCCCTGATGACTATTCCTATGTTGTCTACCGTTTGCGACCCGAAGCACATTTCAGCGATGGCGAACCAGTGAAACCCGAAGATGTGGTTTTTACATTCGATGCCATCAAAGCCAATCTTCCGGCGCGACAGGCTTATTACAAAGATGTGTTGAAAGCAGAAAAAACCGGCGATCACGAAGTCACGTTCACTTTCGCCGTCAAGGGCAATCGCGAGTTGCCGCAAATCATCGGCGAGTTCGGCATTCTTCCCAAACATTGGTGGACGGCCAAGGACGCGAACGGCAAGCAGCGCGACGTGGCAGCTGCCACACTTGAACCCTTGTTGGGATCGGGACCATACACAGTCAGCAAGGTAATTTCAGGCCAAAGCTACACACTGGTACGTGACAAAAACTATTGGGGTGCCAAGCTTCCCCTGAATGTTGGTCAAAACAATTTTGATGAAATTGAATATCAAATCTATGGTGACCCGACCGTGATGTTCGAAGCGTTCAAAGGCGACCGCTTTGACATAAACATGGAGAATTCTTCAAAAAACTGGGCTACCGGTTATGAGTTTCCCGCCGTGAAAAACGGGAGTGTGGTCAAAGGCCACATCCCGCAAGGTGGTGCTGAGGGTATGCAGTGTTTTGCCTTGAACTTGCGCCGCGAAAAATTTCAGGATGTGCGTGTGCGTCGCGCCCTGAACCTCGCCTATGATTTTGAATGGGCCAAAGAAAACCTGTTCTACGGCCAGTATGAACGATCGCGCAGTTACTTCAACAATTCTGAACTGGAAGCAAGGGGCCTGCCAAGCCCCGATGAATTGGCGTTGCTAGAGCCGTTGCGCGATAAATTGCCGCCCGAAGTTTTCACAACCGAATATGCAAACCCGGTCAATCCAACCCCACAGGCGAGGCGCAAGAATTTGCAGGCGGCGCAAGCCCTTTTTGCTGAAGCCGGCTGGAAACCTGAGACCGTGGGCTCCAAGCGCGTTTTGAAAAATGCCAAGGGCGAAATTTTCTCGATGGATTTCCTGTTCGACTGGGACGCCTATGAACGCATAACACTTCCCTACAAGGAGTCATTGGAACTTCTGGGCATTGCAGTCACCATTCGCACGCTGGATGAGTCACAATACACGCGCCTGAAAAAGGATTTTGACTACGACATTATTGTTGGCAGTTGGGGGGCAAGCCTGTCTCCCGGAAACGAGCAAACAGAATATTGGACGTCATCTTCTGCTGACACAAAAGGCAGCGCGAATTATCATGGTATCAAGAATCCAGCCATCGATGCATTGGTGGCCAAACTGACAACCGCGCCGGACCGCAAAACCCTGGTTGCAGCAACGCGTGCTCTGGACCGCGCCCTGATCTGGAACCATTACGGGGTGCCCATGTGGTTCAATTCAGGTATTCGCCTCGCCTATTGGAAACGTGTTGCCCACCCGGAACCTTTCCCGAATTTTGGCCTTGCCTATCCTGCCATCTGGTGGGCCGACGACAAAGCTGCCGCGACCATTTCCAAAACCTGAATATGGGCTCCTACATCATAAAACGCCTGCTCCTCATGATCCCCACTCTATTGGGGGTCATGCTGTTGACCTTTGCCATTATCCAATTCGTGCCCGGTGGACCGATTGAACAGATTATTTCAGAACTGGAAAACCCTGCCGACAGCGCTGCCCGGGAGGCAGGTGCCAGCGGAGAACTGCGCGCGTCGTCGCAATCAAAAAATTCAAAATATCGCGGTGCCTCAGGTTTGGATCCGGAATTTATCAAGAAGCTCGAAAAACAATTTGGCTTCGACAAACCGCCAACCGAACGCTTCCTTATTATGCTGTGGAATTATCTGCGCTTTGACTTCGGCAACAGCTACTTCAATGACAAGCCAGTGTTGACTTTGATA
>JANMEM010000389.1:0-2018 GCA_031376985.1 Hyphomicrobiales bacterium | reverse complement strand
CAATTCACGCTTCAGATAATCAATGCCGCAAGCTTCGGCAAAATCCGCAAGCGATCGTTGGGCACCCAGAGCGTAAACACCGAGTGAACTCGAATCCTCGGAGACCAGCACATTCATGCGCTTTCTGGCGCGACGCACCAGGCGATGCCAAAGTGGTTTAGGTCCCGCTTCGTCGGTCGCGTCCCAATGCAGGCGGCGAGGCACCGAAGCGGTCGCGGGCACGTGATACAGATGCAGAATGGGCATGCCGGAAACCTGATAAATAGACCAGCCATGAGTGAACAGGCGGATGGCCATAGACGCCTCTTCCTCACTGAAATATAGATAGGGATCCCACGGGCATTTGCTCACAAATTCGATGGGAGCAAACAAGCATCCACCCCCCAAGTGAAATCCTTCAGCAGCCCCCATGCCCGGTAAATCGCGCGTTTTGAATCGGAGCACCGGATCGCCGTCAACAAAGCTGCTTGACTCGGACACAACATGCGCGCGAAGCATTTGCGTCGTGGTCTTGACGGTAGGTACCCTGTCGACAAAGTCAAACGCCGCTGGATATCCAGAAATCAGGCACTGGGGTGTGATTGACAGCAGCCTGCTTGCCTTGTGTATGAAGATGGCGTCCCAGTCCTGTTCGAACATCATGTGGGAATCAATCTGGAAAAACCAATCCTGATTACTGACAAGCGACATCGCCAGAGACCTTGCCCACGAGCAGCCATGCGTCTGTTTCGGATCAATTTTTACGTAACTCACCTGACGTGGAGGAATGACATCGGGAACGGGATACGGAGTATCCGAAGAGCTCTGATCGATTATGCCAAAGTGCAACTCATCAGGCCACGCAGCCTTTTCATAGGCTTCCTTGATCGTGAACGGCAATAGCGTATCCTGATAAGACGCAATACTGATGAAAATCGACATGGCTGGCTTTGTCGCAATCGAATGGTTTAAACAGCTCGCTGAAAAACCCATTTTACGGGCGGACTTATACGGCTACAAGCGATACAAGCGCCTTGCCGCCGTTGGCGCGTGCGCCGAGTTGTCGCAGCGATTGGCTGACATACACAACACAGGCAACACCGAATCCGGTGCGACGCTAAGAAGCCAAAGTTGTCGCGATCAATGGCGGCAATGTGTTTGCTGAGTTGATGGAGACGGTGAAGGTCGCTTCACTTGGGCAGATTGCCGATGAGCTGTTTGAAGTGGGCGGACAGTATCGGCGGAGTGTGTAAGTTGCCTAAGTCAATAAGTCGCGCACACTTACCCCCGATATTTTCTCAATTGCGGCGATATGGTGCGAAAAAAAAGAGCTTGCAATCTCGTCGATCTCTCCTGACAGTATTTGTTCATCGTACGTCCTAGAGCGCTCTGACACAGGGAATGAAGACGTGATCCGGTATGTGGCAGTACTGAAATTTGCAATCAAGTGCCAGTGATATCCAAATTGATCTAGGCCACGGAATCGTAGATAGGAAAGCGTGCCACCAATCTGGCATTGAGTTGTGGCGTCACCCAATGAATTTCGTCCATTTGTCAAATCTGTTTCGAGGTCTACCCAACCTGCAGCACTTCCATTCACCAACACGCGAACTTGGTTCTCAAGATACATAGGTGCAAACTTCAAAAGCAATTGGTGCAGTTTTCTTGAAAGCGGTGCAAAGCTAAGATCAAAGAATGTGATTAAGGCCTCGCGAGATCGTGTAGTAGTCAATCTGGGTGTCCGCTCTTCGAGTAGACGTGCCAGCATCTTGACTTGGCGATCTTGTTCGTCCGGCTCTTCGATACTCTCCCCCCGCGCTCCTGCCAGCATGATTTGCAGCGACGCGCATAGGCATCCTGCGATGTACTCGACGAATACGTCAAGCTGGCCACCATCAGCCTGCCGAAGCGCTGAGAAGTAATTAGCCTTATCTTCCGTTTTGATAATCGCTGGCGGAAACCCGTACTTGATGAGTATCAAGCTCATCAGCAGCCGCGCCATGCGCCCGTTGCCATCGTCAAATGGATGGATCAACACA
>JANMEM010000051.1:0-2938 GCA_031376985.1 Hyphomicrobiales bacterium | reverse complement strand
TTGGTGGATGTGAATTAAGAGGAAGGGACCTCATCCGCCCTTCGGGCACCTTCTCCACACCAAGAGGCGTGGAGAAGGGACAACAACAGTCCCTTCTCCAACCCACTTGTTGGAGAAGGTGGCGCGAAGCGCCGGATGAGGTCTCTTCTATTCCCGATCCACCATCGGGTGAAAATCATAGGTGCCGACTGGCATTTGCTCATAATCAATCACTGCACCCGTCATCATCGACGCCGCTGGCGACACCAGATAGGCGCAAGTGCCTGCAATATCTTCGGGGCTGATCAGGCGGCCAAATGGTACTTTGCGTCCTGCGGCTTCCGCCCAGTTTTCTGGCTGTTTGTGAAAACCGGTTTGCAACGCGTGTTCACCCTCGGTCAAAGCCCAGCCGAGGTTGATGCAATAAACCCGAATCCCTTTGCGCTTCAGTGTATTGGCCGCGTTTTTAGAAAGTGCCACCAGAGCGGCTTTTGAGCTGGCGTAAATTCCAATTTCAGGAGGTCCGCCATGAGCCAGCATAGATGATATGTTGATGATGACACCGCCCAGTCCGGCTTTCACCATGGCGGCGGCAACCCTCTGCATCATGAACAGCGGCGCTTTGACATTGACATCGTAGAGCCGATGATAAGCCTCTGCCGAAACATCTTCGATGCTGCACCGTTCTGTGTTGCCGGCAGCATTCAACAACACATCGACCCGCCCGAATTTTGAAAGCGCAAGATCAACGGCGTGTTGCGGGGTCGCGTCATCGCGCAAGTCTGCTGCAAGCGTGGCAACGGCACCAAATGCTTCGAGTGTCTGTTGCTCTTGTGCCAAACGCGCTGCATTGCGGTCGACCAAAACCACTCCGGCAAAGCCATCACGCAAAAACTGTTTGGCTGTTGCAGCACCAAGGCCTTGGGCCCCGCCGGTGATAATGGCTACGCGTGTCATGACTTCCCTCCAACGTGGAGGTGCAACATGATGACGGCGGGTTACGCCGTCAACGGATTTAGTTGCTCAGTGTGATGCGCGTGCGGCGCGGACCATATTGCTGCACAAGGGCATAAAGTGCAGCGGCATTGCCGGGTGCCAAACGAACGCAACCATGTGAAGCCGGACGACCCAGATTGCGGACATGGCCTGTGCCATGGATGGCATAGCCGCCATGGAAAAACACGGAGTTCGGCATCGGGGCATTGTCATATTTCTTGGAGAAATAAGTGCGCGCCGTGCGCGTGACGCCAAAAGTGCCGCGGGGCGTGTAATAACCAGCACGAGCCGTCGAAACCCGCCAGCTGCCATAGGGCCAGCCGTTTACTTTGACATACATGGACTGGGATGAAATATCGACATGCACTTGCACAGCAGGTGGCAGACGTGGCGCACGCTTTTGCTGTTTGCGCGCCGCCTCAGCGGGTAAAACCGCAAATGCAACAGCCAAAACCAAAGCCATCGCTGCCATCAAAAACTTCTTCATGAAAAATCTCTCCCCAGTCGTTCTGGGCCCCACAAACCGAAAACCTAGCAGGTTTGTTGATTCTTTCAATCCGTCACATTTTTTGTCACTAAAGCATGTCTAAGAATTAGTGTTAATCAAACAGGAACTCGCGCCCTACTTTGACCCGCTTGACGCATCCGTATTTGATAATATCGGCAGTCGCATAGGTTTCGGACAATGTTGCAGGCAGGAATGAACCCGTGCCCACCATGTCCAGCGGCGCTTTTGCAGCGCCCATGATCTGGCACTTTTGCGCGTCAAAGCCGGAGGAACCAACAATCATCGCATCCTTGTAGCCGGCCTTGTCGAGGGCGCGGCGCACGTGAATGGCAGATGCTGTGGAAACGCCTTTGCCAAACAGAATACGCCGCACCTTGTCGACGAGGATGTTCGAGGGATCGAGCTGGAAGGCACGACCTCCCAGCACCTGTTCCACGATATTGTATTCACCCGAAACACCCAGCCATTCACCAACGGCATCAACGGATTTTTCATAATCCAGGCCCTCGGCAAAACGCCCGCCGTGGGTATCGAGTCTGACGCCGAAGGTCTTGCCCTTTTCATGCAGTCGCGCTTCTTCATAAAACCACTGGGCACACCGCAGGGAGTCTTTGATTTCTTCTCCGGTATAATCCACCAGCGCGATCAGCGAAGACGCATCCGGGATCGTAGCCTCAAACATTTTCATAGCCGCCAGTACATCGCCATTGGCGTAACCCACCAGCGCATGTGGCATGGTGCCCATGCCACCCTTGGCGCCAAACAGGGGTGCGGTCAAATCTTGCGAAGAACCAACAAAGCCTTTGACGCCCCGGTTTTTATGCCGCGCTGCCCGGCTGCCCACCATGGCACCATAGGACGCCAGAATATTCATCTCGGCACCCGAACCATGACGGGCATGCATATCCATGAAAGACGAGCCCGGCATGGCCAGACACATTTCATAGGCATTATTGGCAGACACGCAGGGAAACCCTATTTTCTGCAAAAGAAGCGTTTCAACTTCCGACAGGGCTTTCATGGAACCGGTGATTTCCATCAATTTGCGTTCGGAAGGCACGACCTCGCCCTCTTCAACAAAGCGGGTAATTTTGACACCGGGCACCAGCGCACGGGCGAGGCGGATGGAGGGTTCAAGCGCAGCTACAACGCGCCGCCGCATGAACACGGCAAAGGTTACTTCGGTGTCACCGGTAGCAGCAACAATGCGTGACGTGTTGGTAAAATACTTGTCGGTCTGCGCAGCCAGCGGACCTGCGGCGTGCACGAGTGCAATCAGCGTATCAAGTATGGCTTCGTGGGCGGGCAAAAGTTTGGCGTTGGCTTTATCCATGATGAGGTGATTCAGCCGAAAACAGTGCCCACGTCAAATTGATTGGAACCGTTTGCGATTTCGTGACGTAGTGACAGCCATGCAAACAATACGTCATTGGGTGATTTTGCTGGTCTTGTGTC
>JANMEM010000344.1:0-1542 GCA_031376985.1 Hyphomicrobiales bacterium | reverse complement strand
CGGGTGGGTGCGGGTTTGATTCCAGCACGCCGCCAGCTTTGGCGTGAAAGTCATACCACTGAAAGAAATCGACGAGGTTTAACGGTCCTGCAATTGCGAGGCGGCATAACCCGTCCTGGCTCTCAAGAATCGGAACTCCGGACTTGCTTTGATGCTCAATGAACAATGACTTGTTTTCACCGCGCAGCACTTCATCGATGGTCGTATCCAAGGCTTTTGACAGCCGAACAACGGTGGAAATCGTCGGGTTGGTTTCATTGCGCTCAATTTGCGAAATAATCGATTTGGCAACGCCGGATTGTTCGGACAATTCACCCAATGACATGTTGTAAGCCTTGCGTAAACGCGCAATCGTAGCACCAAGGGCTTGGCCCTCTCCGTCGCTCGATTGCGGACCTGGTTTTTTTCCGCGCCGCGTTGACATCTTGTCATTCCTTATGTAGTACTGGCGTTCGTTATAAAGAACAGTGCAGCTTTGTCCATCTGTTTGCCTGATTTTTTGGCTATTTTAGCCGTGAAATCAATCAAAATCGCGGATTTGGTCAATGCGGCATGGGCTCCCGAGGTTCATACTGACGATGTAACGAACGCGGGCAAGGCCCGTTTGGAATGGAGAACGAGGCAATGCGCTATTTTCCGATCTTTTTAGACTTGAAGGACGCCCGCGTGGTTGTGGTGGGCGGCGGCGAAGAAGCTTTGCGCAAAATTCGCCTGCTTCTGAAAACGGACGCCAAAATCGACGTGATTGCCGCCGAACTGCACGATGAACTTGCTGCGAATCCACGCGTCAACTGGTTCGCCAAGTCATACGACGCTTCTCTGCTTGATGGCGCAAAATTGGTCTATTCGTCTGAGACGTCGCTGAACGCGCAGGTGAGTGAGGATGCGCAAGCCCGCGGCATCCAAATCAATGCGGTGGACCAGGCACACATTTCAACCTTTATCGTCCCGTCCATCGTTGACCGTGACCCCGTTGTGGTTGCCATCGGCACAGAGGGAACGTCTCCGGTATTGGGACAGGGTATTCGCGCCAAAATCGACGCCATGTTGCCGGATCGACTTGGTGCCTTGGCCAGCAAGGCCCAAACGATGCGTGATCGCGTGGCCCGTCACATTCCCCATGGCAACCGCCGCCGGGCGTTTTGGCAGCAATTCTTTTTTGGCCCGCCACGGGACGCGTTTGTTGCGGGTGATGATTCAGGATTTCAAACCGCACTGCACGATGCGGTGAACAATGTTCTGTCAGGAAAAACAGGCCGCGTATCGCTTGTTGGCGCTGGTCCGGGCGATCCCGAATTATTGACATTGAAAGCCCAACGTATGTTGCAAGAAGCCGACGTCATTATTTACGACCGGTTGGTTTCCGCTGGTGTGCTGGAAATGGCACGGCGTGATGCGGTGCGCATTCCCGTTGGCAAAACACCATTTGCGCCGTCGCCGAAGCAGTCTGAGATTAATGCGATCATCATTGCGGAAGCCAAGAAGGGTCTCCGCGTCGTGCGTCTCAAAGGTGGCGACCCTTATGTGTTCGGTCGCGGTGGC
>JANMEM010000342.1:0-2920 GCA_031376985.1 Hyphomicrobiales bacterium | reverse complement strand
GACAACACCGCAAGCTGGATCAAACCATCCAACCGCGACAACGCCGCATTCACCGTCACATGCTTCTGCGCCTGCGCCGCTTCAAGATAAGTCACCCCAAGATTGACTGAGTCAGACATTCAAAATCCTTTCCAAAACCGTGCCAGCACCGAAAGCCGCACTCACCTGCGCCACGCGCAAAGTCAGCGTCAGAGGCACAGCAGCAAAATCTGCAATCATTTGTGCATCACTGTAAAACTGCTGCGCCACCGACGCATTGAACACACGCGCCGCAACAGCACCATTCATCACCGTCATCACATAGCTTTCAGAATCCTCGCCGAGCGGCACATCACCAAGCTCCCACGCATCTCCGCCGGAACGTGTCTGCCGGATCCAGCTGATGGTCACACCACCGCTCTCGCGCACCGCACGAATGTGTGCAGGTCGCAAGGGCCGCAATGCTTTCAGCGTTGGCTCAACATCAATTGTCACATAAGCCGGATGGCCGATATCCAGTGACGCTGGTCCCACCTTCCACCGCGTCGGCAATCCCGCGTCCTGCAATGCTCCTGAAACTTGTGTCACCACACCGTTCAACAATATAAAGCGCTGCCCTGCCGCTCGCATCGGCAGCATTTCGGCAAGCGAGCCCGCCTGCGCCCGCAACAATCCTTCAAGCCGATAGGTGTCAACGCCCGTCAACACGGCCGTCTCAAATTGCAAGATTTCAAAACCCGTGGCACTCGTTCCCACCAGCGCAACATTGGCCCCCGCCAACAACTCCATCCGCGACACTGAAGCCAGCGCTCCAAAATCCAGAACCACATCCAAGGCAAAGTTTCGGTCTACGCGGCCCACCAAACCAGCAGGCAGAACTGACGCAATCTCCCCCATCGTCGCCTGCGCCCCCACAACTGTGTTGAACGCGTAACTCGCACTGCCTTGCTGCTTCAAAACATTCAATCGCCCCGGCCAAGGCTTTGCCTGCGCCGAAACCCAGGCCGCAGCAGGCTGGGCTGATGTTGCCAAGGCCAAATCCATCATCAACACATCAGCAGGGCCAAACACATCAGCCAGCTTCGTCAGCGCCACGCGCTCCACCAAGGCTGGCACATCATAAACCGAAGCATCATGCTGCACCGCTTCAACCAGCCGCGCCTCGGCATCCATCACACGCGACAACCGGTATGTCTTGCCGTCGACAGCAATCACGTCGCCAGGCTCAAGGGCCAGCAGGCTCGGCGGCAAGGCAAATTGCGCCGTTGTCCGCTGCCCCCAGCTTTCAGCCAAGGCCACATCCACCCGCGCCTGCGCCAGGCTTTGCGGCACGGCGGCTGGAAGCTGCAACGCAATCTCACGGCCGCTTGCCGTTCCCGCTTGCGATTGCTGCACCGCCGCCGAACGATAGTCCAACGACGACTCGACATAGCCAAGCCGCACCGAACGGGGCAAATCCGTCTCCTGCGCCCGCGTCTCCAGCAAAACGGCGCCATCTCGCCCATGTTCTGCCAAGGCACTCCGCGTGACTGTCAAACTCACCCGCGCCGAACGCGGGCGAATTTTCAGAACGCCCTCGCTTTCAATGGCATCAAGCGAAAATACGCTGAGCAGGTTTTCCAGTGCATCCCGACCGGACATGGGCCGGTCCAACACAAACCCGTCCACCAATCCGGCAACAGCGCTCACATCGACAGCATCCAGCCCGAACCGCGCTGCCAGTTCCGCAATCAATTCTCCAAGGTCAACAGCCGAAAGCCTGCCGTTCAACCAGTGCCCCCGCGCATAATTCGCACCATCAGACCACACATCGGTTCGCGCCGGAAACGTTGGAAAGGGCCGCGCATCCCAAGCCCACCAGCTGGTCCGCGCCGCATTCACCATCGGCAGTCCGTACACAGACGATATCGGATTTTGTGCGCCTGTTGCCGACCAATAATTCTCCACCACGTCCACAAAGCGGTGCTGCATCAAATCATCACGTTGCCCACCAGAATAGTAAGGAAACGCACTCTGCGAAGACTTCGCATCATAAAATGTATTGGGCTGGTTCGCCCCCTTGTTCACCGCCGGGCAACCGGCTTCCGTAAACCAGATCGGCTTTGACTGTGGCACCCACACGGTAGCGCTGCCAGATTGAACGCCTCCCGGTCTGTTTTGATGTGAATTGCTCCACCAATTCAACACATCCTTGTAGCGGAACATCCATGGCTTGCCATAGGCACCATCAGTAATCAGTGTACGGACTTGATTATCCCGGTTTGCTTGCGAAGCGTAATACCAGTCATAACCCTCACCCCCGGCAATCTGCGACGACAGATAGCCTCGGTCATAAATCGAACCAACTCCTGCAATGGCTTCAATATGTGACTGTCCGTCGCGCCAGTCCGCCAGCGGCATGTAATTGTCGATGCCGACAAAATCGACAGCTGCATTCGACCAGAGTGTATCGAGATGAAAGTAGACATCGCCTGATCCGTCCTGTGGCCGATAGCCAAAATATTCACTCCAGTCTGACGCATAGGAAATCTTTGCAGCAGGCAGAATGGCCTTCACGTCCACCGCAAGGTCCCGCAGCAAATTGACCATGTGAAAATTCGACACGGATGACCGCAACATCGTCAGCCCGCGCATTTCACTGCCAATCAGAAACGCCTCAACCCCGCCCGCCGCCGCGCAAAGCGTTGCATAGTGCAAAATCATCCGGCGATAGCTCCACTGCACGGGACCGGAATAGATCACTGATGAGCCGGAAACGCTGAAATGACCCGGCACACAGCTGCCCATGAAGGCATTGCCCTCTGGCGCCATAGCCGCAGTCTTGTCAGGCGTTCCCGCCCGGCCCGGTGCCACACTGCATGTCAACTTGCCCCGCCACGGATAAGCCTCTTGCGCCGCACCGCCATAAGGATCAACCAACCCGTTCCCTGCCGGAATATCC
>JANMEM010000314.1:0-4129 GCA_031376985.1 Hyphomicrobiales bacterium | reverse complement strand
GGCGCAGCTGGTGGGCATGGAACGGGCGACGCCGGAGATGCCGGAAGCATAGCCCGGTGCAAGAGTGGCATTGGCGGCGATGATGGCGAGGGAGTCCGACGGCGTGACATACATGCCGCGCCCGATGATCAGGTTGCGGTCCCCGTCACCATCCGACGCAGCACCAAATTCAGGTCCGCCTGCGGGCATGACGAGGTCAACCAACTCCTTGGCGTGGACGAGGTTTGGATCGGGGTGGTGGCCACCAAAGTCCGGCAGGGGAATGCCGTTCATCACGGTGCCAACGCCCGAACCCAGCATCTGTTCCAATACGCGCGTGCCATAGGGTCCGGTGATGGCACCCATACCGTCGAACTTCATGCGGAAGCCGGATTTGAACATGGCTGCAATGGCGTCGAAATCGAAGAGCTTTTGCATCAGTGTGGCGTAGTCATCAACGGGGTCGATGACCTGCACGATCATGCTGCCGAGTTTTGTTGTTCCGACTTTGGAAATATCAACCAGCCCACGTTCGATCTTGTATTGCGAAATTTTCAGGGTGTTGGCGTAAATCGCGTCAGTGATTTTTTCTGGTGCGGGTCCGCCGTTGCCAGCGTTGTACTTGATGCCGAAGTCGCCATCGGGGCCACCGGGATTGTGCGAGGCCGAGAGGATCAACCCACCGAAGGCACCATATTGGCGGATGATGTTTGAGGCTGCGGGTGTGGACAACAGTCCATCACGCCCGACGAGCACACGACCGAAGCCGTTGGCAGCGGCCATTTGAATGGCGGTGACGATGACTTCCTTGTTGAAGTAACGGCCATCACCACCGATGACGAGCGTCTTGCCTTCGTAGCCCGAAAGCGTGTCGAATACGGATTGGATGAAGTTTTCCGCATAATGAGGCTTTGCAAACACCACGACCTTTTTGCGGAGGCCGCTGGTGCCGGGTTTTTGTCCCTCAAAAGGGGTGGTCGTGACGATTTCGGCCATGTTGTTTTCCGTGATCAGGCGAGAAGGGATTTGTAGAGATTGAGATAGGCTGTGGCGCTGTGGTCCCAGGACACGTCCTGCGCCATGCCGCGCTTTTGCATGTTGGTCCACACTGGCTTGTTGCCATAGAGCCGTTCTGCGCGTTCCAAGGAGGATTGCAGATTGGCGGAATTGATGGGCGAGAATTGCAGGCCTGTGGCAACGCCGGGGCCGAGGGCGGCTTCATTGGCGTCGATCACCGTGTCTGCCAGGCCGCCTGTTCGTCCTACGAGCGGGACGCAGCCGTAGCGCAAGCCATAAAGTTGGGTGAGGCCGCAGGGTTCGAAGCGCGATGGCACCAGCATAGTGTCGGCACCGGCTTGCACGAGGTGGCTCAGGGCTTCGTCATATTTGAAACTGATGCCGACGCGGCCGGGGTGGCGGGCTGCGGCTTCACGATAGGCGATTTCAAGTCCCGGTTCGCCAGTGCCAACAAGCGCAAGACGTGCGCCTGAGGCAACCAGCCAGTCCAGATGCTCAGCCAGCAGATCGAGACCCTTCTGCCATGTGAGGCGACTGACAACGCCATGAAGAATGCCGTCACCTTCATCAAGGCCGAGCCGCTTTTCGAGGGCCCGTTTGTTGGCGATGCGCTTGTCGAGGGTCTTGTCGGTGTAGGTTTGGGCGATGTCCTTGTCGGTTTACGGATTCCACACGTCCGTGTCGATGCCATTGACGATTCCACTCAGCGATGAGCGGCGCTGGCGCAACAGGCCATCAAGCCCCATGCCGAATTCCGGCGTCGTGATTTCATGGGCATAGGTGGGGCTGACGGTTGAAATGGCGTCAGCGCAGGCAAGGCCTCCCTTGAGGTAGCTGATGCCGCCGTAATATTCGACACCATCCACGGCATAGGCATTGGGGGGCAATCCCAGGTCGCTGAAAGTCTGTGCGCCGAAGGTACCCTGGAAGGCGATGTTGTGAACTGTGAGCAAGGTTTTAGGCTTGCGCGTGCTTTGCGCGGCATAGCGCACGTTGGCCGCGGCGAGGGCGGCCTGCCAGTCGTGCAGGTGCAAGACTTCCGGCACGAAGGATTTGACTTTGCCTTCGCCGATGTCTGACGCAGCGCGGGAGAGGGCAGCGTAACGTTTGGGGTTGTCGCCCCAGTCTTTGCCGTCGGGACCAAGGTACGGATTGCCAGGGCGATTGTAGAGGTGGGGTGCGTCGAGCACGATAACATCGAGGCCCTTGGCCTTCGCACGTACCAGGCCTGCGGCACCGCCATAGAATTCGCCATAGAGATGGACTGGTTCAGCATCGTCGAGTGCCGCCATGACGGCTGGATAGCCCGGCATGAGGCTGAGCATGTCCACGCCCTTGGGCTTTAATGCAGCGGGCAAGGCACCCGCCACGTCTGCCAGCCCGCCGGTTTTTATCAGTGGGAAAATTTCCGATGCGACTGAAAGAACCTTCATTACCGGAGGCGGTCCAACATGCTTTGGGTGATCAGCACGACGCCCTCATCCGTGCGGCGGAAGCGCTTGGCGTCGAGAACAGGATCCTCACCAACCACTAATCCTTCAGGAATGGTTATGTCTGAATCGATCACCACTTTTTTCAGACTGGCATTGCGGCCAATGTTGACGCGGGGCAACACAACAGCGTCTTCAAGCGAGGCGAAGGAATTGACCCGCACGCCGGTGAACAACAAGGCACGGCGGATCGATGCGCCCGACACGATGCAGCCACCGGACACCAATGACGACACAGCCGAACCGCGACGGCCTTCAAGGTCGTGAACGAATTTTGCAGGTGGCGTGACTTCGCCGTATGTCCAGATTGGCCAGTCCTGATCGTAGAGATCGAGTTCGGGCACCGTGTCAGTCAGATCGACGTTGGCTTGCCAATAGGCATCAACAGTTCCCACATCGCGCCAATAGGAACCTTTTTCGAGTTCCGAGCGCACACAGGAATCGGAGAACAGATGTGCGACAGCGGTGCCGTTCTTCACGATATAGGGGATAATGTCCTTGCCGAAATCGTGCGATGAATTCTTGTCGGCAGCGTCCCGGCGCAACAGGCCTGCGAGGAAGTTTGTTTCGAAAACATAAATACCCATGGACGCCAAAGCGATATCCGGATTTCCGGGAATAGCTGGTGGGTCGGCGGGCTTTTCGACGAAGGCGGTGACATGGCTCTTTGCGTCGATGGCCAAGACACCAAATCCCACGGCTTCCATGCGCGGCACTTCGAGTGCGCCAATAGTGACGTCTGCACCGGAATTGACGTGCTGTTGCAACATCAATTCATAGTCCATTTTGTAAATGTGGTCGCCCGCGAGAATGATGATGTATTTGGGCTTGTAGGTTTCGATGATGTCGAGGTTCTGATAGACCGCATCGGCGGTGCCGGCATACCACATGTCTTCCGACACGCGTTGCGATGCGGGCAAAATATCAAAGCCTTCGTTGCGTTCCGGGCGGAAGAAGTTCCAGCCGCGCTGCATATGGCGGATCAGACTGTGGGCTTTGTATTGCGTCGCCACACCGATGCGGCGGATACCGGAATTCAAGGCGTTGGAGAGGGCGAAGTCGATAATTCTGGACTTGCCACCAAATGGCACGGCGGGCTTGGCCCGGCGGTCGGTCAATTCCATCAAACGGCTACCGCGTCCTCCAGCCAAAACATAGGCCATGGCGTCACGGGCGAGGGGTGAAGTTTTTTTAGGTCCGGCCATGTTGTTCTCCCAAACAGACTTTTGTTTTTATTAAAACTCACTCAAAAAATAGATGGTGGCAAGGGGGGGCAGCGTAATTCTTGCAGAAGCCGGTTTACCCATGAAGGCCCCCGCATCGGCGTCGACACCACCCATGTTGCCCATGCCAGAACCCCAATAGGCTTTGGAGTCGGAATTCAGCACTTCTTTCCAGCGACCCCTCTTGGGGAAAGGCACTTGGTAGCCTTCGCGGGGAACCGGCGTGAAGTTACAGACAACCACGATGATTTGCCCGCCTTCGCCGTCATGCCTTGCCCAGGAGAACACAGAATTCTCATGGTCATCCGCGTTCATCCATTCAAAACCTTCTGGCTCGCAGTCCCTTGCATGCAGGGCCTTGATTGAGGAATAGGCTTTGTTCAGGTCACGCACGAAATTCTGCATGCCGTGGTGGCTTTC
>JANMEM010000300.1:0-3672 GCA_031376985.1 Hyphomicrobiales bacterium | reverse complement strand
CACGGCAAAAATCATCGACTTCATCCGACGTGAACAGCCCGAAGGCCCCTGCCTCGTGCTTGATCTTGACGTCGTGCGCGACAATTACGAAGCCTTCGCCCGCACCATGCCGGGCACCCGCATTTTTTATGCAGTGAAGGCAAATCCTGCTCCTGAAATTTTGTCGCTCCTCGCATCGCTTGGCTCGTGCTTTGACACAGCCTCGGTCGTCGAAGTCGAAATGGCACTCGCTGCAGGTGCAACACCAGACCGCATTTCGTTTGGCAACACTATCAAGAAAGAGCGCGACATTGCACGTGCCCATGCGCTTGGCATCAATCTCTATGCCGTAGACTCCGACGAAGAAGTTGAAAAAGTCGCCCGTGCCGCCCCAGGCGCTTCGGTGTTCTGCCGCATCCTCGCTGATGGCGCTGGCGCTGAATGGCCGTTGAGCCGCAAGTTCGGCTGCGAGCCTTCCATGGCCGAAGACGTGTTGTTGCATGCCCACAAGCTTGGCCTGAAAGCCTATGGCATTTCCTTCCATGTGGGTTCGCAACAAACCCGCCTTGGCGCGTGGGACCAGGCGGTTGGCGAAGCCAAGGCGATTTTTGATCGCATGCTCGGCCATGGCATCACACTGCAGATGATCAACTTGGGCGGCGGCTTTCCGACGAAATATCTGAAAGCCGTTCCCGGCACCAATCAATATGCCAACGCAATTCACGACGCGCTTGCCAAGCACTTCGGCAACGCCATTCCGGAAACCATCATTGAGCCCGGCCGTGGCATGGTGGGCAATGCCGGCGTCATCAAGTCGGAAGTGGTGCTGATCTCGAAGAAGCACGTGAACGACAATGTGCGCTGGGTTTACCTCGACATCGGCAAATTCGGCGGCCTCGCTGAAACCATGGACGAAGCCATTCGTTATCCAATCGTGACCGCGAAAGACAGCGATGCCATGGAACCCTGCATCATTGCAGGCCCGACCTGTGACTCGGCGGACGTACTCTATGAAAAGACACCCTATCCGCTGCCAATCACCTTGAGTGTTGGCGACGAAGTGCTGATCGAAGCCTGTGGCGCCTACACCACGACTTACTCGGCAGTAGCCTTCAACGGATTTCCGCCGCTCCGGTCGTTTGTGATTTAAGCACAAGCATCGTCCCTCGCCCTTCGAGGCATCGCGATAGAGCGATGCACCTCAGGGTGAGGGACTTTCTCCAAACCCCCTCATGCTGAGGTGCCCGCGTCTTCGCGGGCCTCGAAGCACCTTGGCCTCATTTTTATTTGGGAGACTTTCAATGGTCACCATCCGCACTGAACTCGCCTCTGACGTCGCCACCCGCGAGGCCCTTTTGGATAAGGCCTTCGGCAGGACGCGTGCCCGCAAGACCTCAGAGCGCCTGCGTGAAGGCCGTTTGCCTGCGGACGGCCTGGCCTTCACCGCCCTTTCGGAAAAACGCAAAGTCATCGGCACGTTGCGCCTGTGGAGCATCATCGCAGGCTCAGCCGGACCATCGTTGCTGCTTGGCCCCTTGGCCGTAGATTGCAAACATCAGAGCAAAGGCATTGGCCGCAAGCTAATGGACCACGCCTTGGCAACAGCAAAAGTCTTGGGCCATGACTCAATTCTGCTTGTCGGTGATGCGCCCTATTACAACCGTTTCGGTTTTGATGTGGCGATGACCCGCAACCTGCATCTGCCGGGTCCGGTAGATCGTGCGCGTTTTCTTGGATTTGAGTTGACCCCGGGGGCTTTGGACGGTGCCGAGGGTCTGGTGGGAGCGGCGGGGGCAATGGCGAGAGGGGACGACCTCGCCAAAGCTGCATAGCCCACAACAAGAAAGGGCGGCTGTGGAGAGCCGCCCTTTCCTATTCTATCGATAAAACGATCAGGCTTCGCCGAAGGCTGCTTCTTTCTTGGCGATTTCAGCCTGACGACGCTTGATTTCTTCACCCATGGGCGGGCCCTGGAAACGCTTGTTTTCCACGCCATACCAAAGTGCTGCAGCAAGCAAGAGGAAGCCAATCACAATCCAAAGCACCTTGTCGTTTGGTGGCTGAATGGCGATGAAGAAGATCACCGCCATGCCGACAACCGACAACAGGCAGGTCAGCTTGAACAGACCCGCGCTCATGGCCCAAGGACCGGGTTTTGGCCACTTGGCAGTGCCATAAGCAATCATGCCCAATACGATTGGAATGACGAAGGACAAGAACAGGAACACCAGTGTTGAGTTCACAACGATGGTGTAGATGTTGGTGCCACCAATCGAGATGAACTGGGCCAGGAACACGTAAAGGATCGCCAATACTGTTGATGTCCAGATTGCATTCACCGGGGTGCGCCATTTGGCCGAAACCGACGCAAGAGCTTTGGAACCCACGGGCATGCCGTCATCGCGCGAGAAAGCAAAAAGCATGCGCGAGGCTGATGTCACGGTGGCCAGTCCACACAGGAATTGCGTGATCAGGATGCCGAGATAAACCAGCGTCTTCAACCAGACGGGCAGAACCGCATTCATGGTTTCGAAGAACACCGTCCAGCCCTGCTTGGCACCGGCTGCCATATCAGGAATGGCAAGGGTGATGGCGCAGAGCATGACCCAGCCGATCAGCGAGGACCAGATGACCGACGACACGATGCCCCTTGGCACAGAGTTTGCGGCGTCAACCGTTTCTTCTGACGTATGGGCAGAAGCGTCATACCCTGTGATGGTGTAGACTGGGAGCAGCAGGCAGAGCAGGAACAGGTATGTCATATTCTCGCTGCGCGGAAACACGTTGCCACCGATTTCACCGGAGGTGTTGGTGAAGGTCCAGAGGCGCGAAAAATCCAGCGACGGAGCAAGGATCAAACACCCCAACACCAATGCGGCAGTTGTCGCCAGAATGATGTAGCCCGAAACGTCGGTCAACATTGTCGTGAGCTTGATGCCGAAATGATTGAGCAAGGCTTGCGCAATGGTGATGGCCGCAACGAAGCCCACAATCTGGCCCGGCGTAGAACCGTCAAATCCGAACGATGAACCAAACGTGCCGGCAAAATAAAAGGCCGTACCAATATTGATGGCGCCGAGAACGGTGATCAGGCCGATGAAATTAAGCCAAGCCGTCAGCCAGCCCCAGCCACGACCACCGAGAATGGAAGCCCAATGATAAAGACCGCCAGCCGTTGGGTAGGCCGAAGCGATTTGCGCCATGGCGAGAGCGAACATGCCGGATAAGGCGCAGCCCACGAGCCAGGCAATGCCAGCACCAGCACCGCCGATGGACGACGTTGCCTGGGCGAAGGAATTGATACCGCCCGAGAGAATGCAGATAATCGAAAACGAGATTGCAAAGTTTGAGAACTTGCTCATGCTGCGCGACAATTCTTGCGCGTAGCCCATGCCGTGGAGGATTTTTTTATCCTCGCTGTGGTGACTGTTAGCCATATTAGTGTCCCTGCCGCTTCGGGGAGAAGCGTGTTTTTTTAAGTTGATTGTGTGCCCTCAATCTCCGGCCCTGATGTTTCCCCACGAAACAGCCAGAGGTTCGAACGTCCCCTGATGCCAGTGTGAGTGAAAGCACGTGCGGCGTCAACCAGTAGCACTGGTTGCGCGGGAAACCGGAATAATGGCGCTTTTGGACCTGCAAATGCCGTTGAAAGAATGCAATATGAAGCATCAGCCGGAGACCGCAAGATGCCCG
>JANMEM010000288.1:0-1737 GCA_031376985.1 Hyphomicrobiales bacterium | reverse complement strand
TCGCCACCACCTTCGCGGTGATAAGGGCTGACAGAGCCTTCACCCGTGTCATGGGCGAAGTTGCCTTTTTTTGCACCTGTGTTGAGCGCGCGAATGGCGTTGGCCGACAATGCGCCATAACTCATGGCAGAAATGTTGAGCACCGATGCCGAATAGGGTTGCGTGCAATCTGGTCCACCAATCGTGACGCGAAAAAGTTCTTTGTCCACGTCCGTGGGCAACATCGAATGCAGCATCCATTCAGCTCCCTCAGCATAGACATCGCCTTGTGTGCCGAAGGGCTTTTTGTCGAGTTGCTTTTTGGCGCGCTGATAGACAATAGCACGCTTTTCCCGCGGGAAAGGCCGACCATCCGTATCAGCCTCAAAGAAATACTGGCGCATTTCCGGACGGATTTTTTCGAGAAAAAACCGGATGTGGCCAATGATCGGGTAGTTGCGCAAGATGGATCGCTTGGTCTGCGTAACGTCATGCAGGCCCACGAGTGCGAGAGCTACCGCGATAAACAGGGGCAGGGCAAGATAATAGGCAAGGCCCGGCGAAACCACGAGATCAATCGAGAGCGCCAGCGCCACCAATACTGCCAGCAGCAAAGCTGCAAACCGACCTTCCAGAAAACCTGCCATCCCCGACTCCATTCCCCTCACCACCATGCGACTTCGCACATGAATATGGCAATAGGATGACATTCCAAAAAATGATTATCCTCCCGGCACGCGGGGGAGGAGGTAGACCTCTGCACCTTGCGGCAGTTCAGTATCCCATTGGTCACGGAAAATCTGGCCGTTGATGGACACGGCGACACCGCGCTTGATGTGCGGTTCCATACCGGGATATTGATCAATCAGTACACGGAACAATTCACGGATGGTATTGGCTTCGGCCAAAACGAAAGAGGCGCCCCCGGCAAATGGCCGGAGGGCGCCCCAAAGATGGATTTTCACCTCAATCCTTTTTCGTTTTCAAACTCTTCAATACACGCGGTGGTGACATGGGTGCATGGGTTTGCCGCACACCCGTTGCATGGGAAATCGCGTTTCCAACAGCTGCCAAAGGTGGCACGATTGGAGTTTCGCCAACGCCGCGTACACCATAGGGGTGATGCGGATTTGGGATTTCCAAAATCACGGTGTCGATGAAGGGAAGGTCGGAACAGACGGGGATACGATAATCCAGGAAGCCTGCATTTTGCAAACGGCCATTGGCGCCGTAGATATATTCCTCATTCAGGGCCCAGCCGATGCCCTGTGCGGCCCCGCCTTGGTATTGGCCTTCAACGTAATCAGGGTGCATGGCTTTTCCGGCGTCCTGGATAACGGTGTAGCGCTTTACAAGGCTGCGGCCGGTTTCCATATCCACTTCAACGTCACAGATATGCGTTCCGAATGAAACACCCGCACCGTCGGCCACGATTTCCGAGTGACCGGCAATCGGGCCACCCGTGTTACCAGCACCTGCCGCAAGATCTTTGAGCGACAGTGATTTCAGGTTGCCGTATTTCGCACCCACTGGCTTGGCTTCGCCATCTTCCCATTGCACATCATCAACCTGAATGTCCCAGGTCTTGGCGGCGCGTTCCTTGAGGATGGTGACTGCTTTGCGTGTCGCATCAACCGCCGCCATTGACGACGAGAAGGTGCCGCGTGAACCGTCAGTCATGTCGTTGTGACCAAGTGACGAGGTGTCGGCGACGATGACGCGAACGTTGTCGTATTTCACGCCGAGTTCTTCCGCCAC
>JANMEM010000279.1:0-2232 GCA_031376985.1 Hyphomicrobiales bacterium | reverse complement strand
CAACGGAATCTCCGTTGGCACCGTCGTTGATGGCTTTGGAACCATTGACCAGTTGACGAATATCGAGGTCATCTATGGCACGGATTTCAACGATACATTCACGGGTGGCGCGGACAAGGTGGAGTTCAAATCCAACTTCGGCGGCGACACATTTAACGGCGGTTCTGCCGATGACTATGCTGATGGCGGAGCCGACAATGACACGCTGAACGGCGGTGCTGGCAACGACACGCTCAGGGGCGGCACTGGCGGCGACTCCTTGAATGGCGGCAGCAATACCGGAGCAGGTGATACCCTGATTTACGACGACTCCCTGTTTGGTATTTCGATCAACCTTGCCCTGAACACGGCTCAAGGCGGTGATGCGCAAGGCGACATTATCTCGAACTTCGAGAATATCACAGGCTCGGCCTTCGGTGATCAACTTGTGGGTGACGGCAATGCCAATGTGTTGCGCGGCAATGCCGGCAATGACCTGTTCGTGGGTGGCCTTGGCGCTGATACCATGATCGGCGGGGCTGACCTTGACGTGGTGGACTATTCGGCTTTTTCAATCGGTGTCAGCGTAAACCTCACCACGGGTACCGGCCCCGGTGGCGACCTCATTTCAGAAATCGAGAACATCATCGGCTCGGCCTTTGGTGACGTGCTCGATGGCAATAACGGAGCCAACACCATGCGTGGTGGTGCGGGCAATGACTTCATGGTGGCAGGCAATGGCGCTGACCTGTTGATCGGCGGGGCTGACAATGACGAGGTGTCCTATGAGACCGCTACAACGGGTGTCTTCGTCAACCTGATTACAGGAACCGGTGCAAACGGTGGCGTGTTGCAGGAAATCGAGAATATCAGGGGTTCAAATTTTGGCGACGTTCTGCAGGGCGACAACGGGGCCAACACCATTCGCGGGCTGGGGGGCAACGACTTCATCATCGCTGGCAACGGCGCTGATCTCATCATTGGCGGTGCTGACAATGATGTGGTGAGCTACGAAACTGCAACGATCGGCATCTTCGCCAATCTTGCAACCGGTATCGGCGCAAACGGTGGCGTGTTGCAGGAGATTGAAAACATCACAGGCTCCAACTTTGGGGACGTGATTCTGGGAAGCGCCGGAGGCAACACGTTGCGCGGTGGTGCGGGCAATGACTACATGGTAGGCGACGCAGGCTCTGATGCCCTTTTCGGCGGTGCCGACAATGACGTGTTCCGTTTCGAAACCTCGAACTTCGGCAATGACGTGATCGTGGACTATCAGGACAATGGCGACCACATCTCCTTCGGCAACGCCGTAGCGACGAGCTTCGGTCAGCTCAACATCCAGGGCAACGGCACCACCAATGTCACGGTGCAGATCATCGGCCAATCCATTGTGGTGCAGGGTTTGAGCAACATCACGCTGACGGCAAGTGACTTCTTCTTTGTGTGAGGGGCATTGCGTCTGCCGACGTTTCAGGCTGTAAAACACGCTGAACAACGAAAGCAGACCATGTCGCAACCACAAACGTTTCACTTCATCTCGGGCCTGCCCCGTTCTGGTTCAACGCTGCTTTCGGCGCTGCTGCGGCAGAACCCGCGCTTTCATGCGGGCATGTCAAGCCCGGTAGCGTCGTTCTTTGAGAGCATCATCGCGCAGGTGTCTGCGGGAAGCGAACTCTCCACCATGGTTGACCAGTCCCAGCGGGCAAGACTGCTCAAGGGCCTGTTTGACAGCTATTATGCCGACGTGAAAACCCCGGTGATTTTTGACACCAATCGCGCTTGGACGTCGCAACTGCCCGCGCTGATGACACTGTTTCCGGAAGCCAAAGTGATTTGCTGTGTGCGGGATGTAGCCTGGGTAATGGACAGTTTGGAACGCCAGTTCCGCAACAACACGTTTGAGAACACCCGGCTGTTCAACAATCCGGCCGAACGCTCCACGGTCTATACCCGCGTCGAAGCCCTCGCCAATGCCAACAGGCTGGTGGGCTTTCCGTGGCATGCCCTGCGCGAGGCCTGTTTCTCGGACTATGCCACCCGCGTTTTGCTGGTTGAATATGATCTCGTCGCCAGCCGCCCTGCCGACGTGTTCAAGCTGATTTATGAATTTCTGGGAGAGAAGCCCTTCACCCACGACTTTGAAAATGTACAGTACGACGCGCCGGAGTTTGACGCGCAGCTGGGCCTTGACGGGTTGCACCGCGTCCACCCGAAAGTTGAACCCCGCGCAAGGCAAACCATTCTGCCGCC
>JANMEM010000269.1:0-2533 GCA_031376985.1 Hyphomicrobiales bacterium | reverse complement strand
GTTGACTTGGGGTTGGATGCCGATTGGGCCACCCGTGTCATTTCCGCCGTTGGCAATTACGGCGAAATATTTGACCGCAATCTCGGTGCTGCGTCCAAATTGCAGATCGAGCGTGGTCTGAACAACCAGTGGGACAAGGGCGGCGTGCTCTATGCGCCACCGGTGCGGTGATAATTATACAGTTGTATAATTATACCAACTGTATTATTGTGGTGCTATGAACAAACCTGTCTTCATTCGCAAAGTCGGTAATTCGTTGACTTTGACGGTATCCGATATCGCCAAGGAACTCGGCCTTGGTGAGGGTGATCCTGTTTATGTTGTGCGCACGCCAAACGGTTTTGAGGTGACGCCCTACGACGCCAATTTCGAAAAGGCAGTTGAAGCGGCTCGTTCTTTCATGCGCAAATATCCAAACGCCATGAAAAAACTGGCGGAATAGGAAGCATCCAATGATTTGGTTGACGAAAACCATGGTGGAAGCTTTCCACCGGGAATCTCTTGTGCAATTTGGTGGTGGCGATGGCCTGCGGGATTCAGGCTTGCTGGAAAGTGCCTTGGCCCGACCTGAAAATGTCTATGCCTATGAGACTGAAGCCGACGTGTTTAGGCTTGCAGCATCCTATTGCCATGGCATCGTGAAAAACCATCCTTTTGTGGACGGTAACAAACGCACAGGTACTTTGGCGGCTGTCGCTTTTCTGGCTTTGAATGACGTTGATTTGGAGTGTGAAGAGCCGGAAATTGCTGCTGTCGTCATTGGCTTGGCATCGAGTGAAGTGACTGAAGACCAATTTGCGGACTGGTTGCGACGGTGTGCGGTGAAGCTTACCCCGTAACCACCGGCTGCTCACTTGCGCCCCATTCTGCCCATGAACCGTCATAGAGTGCGCTGTCCTTCACGCCCAAATCTGTAAGTGCCAGCGACAGTATTGAGGCTGTCACGCCGGAGCCGCAGCTGGTGATAATTGGCCGCTCTAGATCCAGACCTGCTTCAGCGAAGGCTTGGACCAAAGCTTTTTTGACCTTCATTGTTCCATCGGCATTCAGCAATTTGGCGTAGTGCAAATTCTGCGCTCCGGGCATGTGGCCCGGTCTGACGCCGGGACGTGGTTCAGCCTCTTCGCCACGAAAACGTGGACCAGAGCGGGCGTCGGCGATCTGGGCCTTATTTGATTTCAGGACCGAAGCAACCTCGCTCAAAGATTTTACTTTCGACTTATCCAACTTTGCCAAGAAATGGCGGGGCTCAACTTTCATTGCTCTGCCACTTTCGAGCGGATGGCCCTCACGTTCCCATTTCGGCAGGCCGCCGTTCAGCACCATCACATGCTTGTGGCCAAATGTTGTGAGCATCCACCAAAGCCGTGCAGCGGAGAACAAACCTGCGGAGTCATAAACCACAACGGATTTGCCATCGCACACGCCCAGCGCTTTCATGTCAAATTCAAATTTTTCTGGTGATGGCAGCATATGGGGCAGGGTCGTATCTGGTGCTGATCCTGCATCCAGATCATAAAACTGAGCGCCCGGAATATGCTTCGCCTCGAATTCGGCTTTTGCATCGCGCTTGGTGGCGGGCATATGCCATGAGGCATCGATGATGACAACGTCAGGCGACTGCAATCGCATCGCCAGCCAATCGGTTGAGACCAGATTGGCACTCATGGGGTTTCAAACACTGTTGGCACAACCGAATCATCGGTCAACCAAGCAGGTACTGCCAAATTCTTCGATCTCAGAAATTCTGGATTGAACAGTTTTGACGCATAACGCGTGCCGTAGTCACAGAGGATGGTGACAATGGTGTGGCCCGGTCCCATCTGATTTGCCAAACGAATTGCGCCTGCCACATTGATTCCAGTGGAGCCACCCATACACAGGCCTTCATGTTCCAGCAGATCAAATGCAATTGGAATGGCCTCACTGTCGGGAATCTGGAAGGCGTCATCAACAATGATATCTTCGAGATTTTTGGTAATGCGGCCTTGGCCAATGCCCTCGGTAATCGACGAACCTTCAGACTTCAATTCGCCCGTTTTATAGTAGCTGTAGAGTGCTGCTCCCATGGGATCTGCCAAGGCAATCTTGATGTTCTTATTGCGCTCTTTCAATGCCAGCGACACGCCAGCAAGCGTCCCGCCAGACCCTACGGCGCATATGAAACCATCCACCTTGCCGTCCGTCTGGTTCCAGATTTCGGGGCCAGTAGTGTGAAGGTGGGCTTCGCGGTTGGCTACGTTGTCAAACTGATTGGCCCACACGCCACCCAAGGCTTTGGCCAGGCGGCCTGAATATTTCACATAGTTGTTTGGGTTCTTGTAGGGAACTGCGGGCACTTCAACGAGCTTTGCACCCAATTGACGCAAGGCGTCTTTCTTCTCCTGTGATTGTGTTTCCGGAATCACGATCACGGATTTGAAGCCCATGGCGTTGGCCACCACGGTGATGCCAATTCCGGTATTTCCGGCGGTACCTTCAACAATGGTGCCGCCCGGTTTCAGCTCGCCGCGGGCGATGGCGTCTCGGATGA
>JANMEM010000196.1:0-2146 GCA_031376985.1 Hyphomicrobiales bacterium | reverse complement strand
CGGCAAATCCATAATGGTCTTCGCTTCACGCTTCATCCGCGCCTTGTGGGCGTCAAGTTTCTGTCTCGCCTCTGCGTCAATGACAGGCCCCACGTCGGTGCGGTAATTCATGGGGTCGCCGATGCGCAATTCTTCCATGGTTCCTTTCAGCATTTCGATGACCCGCGAGGCCACATCGTCCTGCACGAACAAAATTCGTGCCGCCGAGCAACGTTGACCCGCACTGTCAAAAGCCGAAGCCACCACGTCGCGCACGGCCTGTTCGGCAAGGGCTGATGAATCCATGATCATGGCGTTCATGCCGCCTGTCTCAGCGATCAGCGTTGCCATGGGGGCCTGTCGTGTGAACAGGGATTTTGCGATGATGGAGGCTGTGACGTTGGAACCCGTGAAGGCCACGCCGGCCAGACGCGGATCATTTAGCAATTTTCCACCAATCCGTGCACCATCTCCTGGCAGGAAATGCAGTACACGTGGTGGTACACCAGCTTCAAGCAGCAATTTCACTGCTGCATGGGCCACCAGCGGCGTTTGCTCCGCGGGCTTTGCCAACACCGCATTACCGGATGCGAGGGCCGCCGCAACCTGCCCTGTGAAAATTGCCAAAGGGAAATTCCACGGCGCGACACAGGCGAACACGCCGCGACCATGCAGCGTCAATTCATTGCGCTCCCCCGTGGGGCCGGGCATGATTTTCGCATCGCTGAATTCCGCCCGCGCCATCACCGCATAGTAACGCAGAAAATCCACGGCCTCGCGCAGATCGGCTTGCGCATTGTCCAATGATTTGCCCGCCTCCCGAATGAGCAGTGCAAGGAACAGGTCGCGATTGGCTTCATAGAGGTCAGCCGCATTGTCGAGGATCGTCGCCCGCGCCCTGCCCTTCAGGTCGCACCAGCTGCGTTGCCCTTCAACTGCCAGTGACAAGGCCCGCACAATATCAGCATCTGCAACTTCGCGCACCGAACCCACGGCGACGGAATGATCATGCGGCGAAACGATTTTGCGGGTCGGCCCTGACGACAGCGGCTTGCCATCGACAATCGCAGACGCCTCGTGTGTGCGGGCAGCATGGGCAGAAATGCCGGCCATGAGTTTTTCACGCAAATGCCCATGCCACGTCGGCACACCTGTGGAATTCAGGCGATCCGCGAACAGCCGCTGCGGTGACGGTATGCGATTATGCGGGATGGATGACAGGCCCCGCACCTCCGCCACGGGATCAGCGATGATGTCATCAATTGGTGCTGTATCATCGGCGAGGCGATTGACGAATGATGTGTTGGCGCCATTTTCCAGCAAGCGCCGCACAAGATAGGCCAGCAGGTCTTCATGGCTGCCCACGGGTGCATAAATCCGGCAGGGCTGGTTAATATCGCTGTTGCCCACAACACGCTCATACAACGCCTCACCCATGCCATGCAGGCGCTGGAATTCGTAACGCTTGTCATTGCCCGCCATCACGGCAATGGCCGATACGGTGTGGGCGTTGTGGGTGGCGAACTGCGGGTAAAACACATCGCGCCGCGACAGCATGAATTTAGCGCAAGCGAGATAGCTCACATCGGTCGAGACCTTGCGCGTGAACACGGGGTAATTCTCAAACCCGTTCTCCTGCGCCCGCTTGATTTCCGTATCCCAATAGGCACCCTTGACCAATCGCACTGGCAATACCCGACCTGTGCTTTGGGCAACGTCAGCAAGATACTGCAGGACTGGCTTTGCGCGTCGACCATAGGCCTGCACGGCCAGACCCAAACCGTCCCAGCCCTTGAGTTCCGGTGCCGCAGCCAAACGCTCAAACAGCTCCAATGAAATATCCAGCCGCGCCACTTCTTCGGCATCGATTGTGAAGCCCGCATTGTAACTCCTGGCCTGTACGGCCAAAGCCAGCACCATGTCATACAATTCGGGCAGACTTTCAGCCTTGGTCTTTTCCTCGTAGCGCGGATGCAGGGCCGAAAGCTTCACAGAGATCGAAGGCTGTTCAAACACACTTCCCTTTTTCGCCGTGGCGCCGATGGCATCCACGGCCTTTTCATAGGCCTTCAGATATCGCGCCGCATCGCCCCGCGTCATGGCGGACTCTCCCAGCATGTCATAGGAGAAGCGATAGCCTTCGGCCTTCAACGGCTCCGACGTTTCA
>JANMEM010000178.1:0-2731 GCA_031376985.1 Hyphomicrobiales bacterium | reverse complement strand
TTCGCTGACAGGTTTTCCTTGCCGCACCACTTCCGACAACACTTGCAGTGCTGCCAACAAGCCATCGCCAGTTGTTGCGTAGTCCGACATTACGATATGGCCGGACTGTTCACCGCCGACATTGAAACCGTGGGCCCGCATGTGTTCAACCACGTAGCGGTCACCCACCTTGGTGCGAACGAGTGAAAGCCCCTCGCCTTCAAGATATCGTTCAAGACCGAGATTGGACATGATGGTGGAGACCAGTCCGCCACCCTTGAGTTGGCCACGCTTGGCCCAGCTGGACGCGATCAAAGCCATGATCTGATCACCGTCGATCACATTGCCTTTTTCATCACAAATGATCACACGGTCGGCGTCACCGTCGAGGGCAATGCCAATATCGGCCCGGACTTCGCGCACGCGTTCGCACATGGCTTGAGGTGCAGTGGAGCCGACCTTGTCGTTGATATTCAATCCATTTGGATCTTCGCCGATGACAAATGTTTCAGCGCCCAATTCCCAAAGTGCAGTGGGTGCTGTTTTGTAGGCCGCACCATTGGCGGTATCGATGACGATACGAAGTCCGTCGAGATTGCTTTCGCCGGGGTATGTGCGCTTGGCGAATTCGATATAGCGCGCACCCGCATCGTCAATGCGTTTGGCGCGGCCAATGTCGGCGGAAGCGGCCAGCGCATCTGATGCAGGCGTGTCAATCAGCGCCTCAATCTTTAATTCCTGTTCGTCCGACAGCTTGTAGCCATCGGGACCAAAAATCTTGATGCCATTGTCCTGATAAGGATTGTGCGAGGCCGAAATCATCACGCCAAGATCTGCGCGCATGGAGCGTGTCAACATGGCCACCGCAGGCGTTGGCACGGGGCCCAACAGGAACACATCCATGCCGGAAGCGAGAAGTCCCGCCGTCAAGGCTTGCTCAAGCATATACCCAGACAGGCGTGTGTCCTTGCCAATCACCACACGGTGACGATGGCCGCCACGACGATGCAATTGCCCAGCAGCCATGCCAATGCGCATCACCACATCCGGTGTCATGCTGCCTGCATTGGCGCGACCGCGCACACCATCGGTTCCAAAATATTTACGAGTCATAATTTTTCCCACTTCGTCCCGTCAGCTTCTTAGCACAGATTAAAAGTCAGCTGAATCAGGATCACTGGACGCGGTAAACATTTTCAAGGCTTGCACCGTGGCCTTCACATCATGCACCCTGAGGATGTGTATGCCTTGCATTGCAGCCTGCAATGCGCCGCCCACCGAACCATGCACGCGGTCTGCCGCCAGTTTTTCTCCTGTTACGGCACCGATGAATCCTTTGCGCGAAAGGCCCACCAACAGTGGCACACCAAGACCGTGGAAAATCGACAGACCCGCCATCAATTCAAGGTTCTGTTTGAAAGTTTTGCCAAAACCTATGCCGGGATCAATGCAGATATTGGATCGTTTGATCCCAGCCGCTTCAGCCTTGGCGATGCTGGACTCCAGTGCATCATAAACATCAAGCAGCACATGGTCGTAACGCGGGTTAAGCTGCATGGTCTTCGGTTCGCCTTGCGCATGCATCAGGATGACAGGCACATTGGCCTGTGCAATCACTGTTTTGCTCTCTGGCTCATAGTTCAGTGCTGACACATCATTGATGATCCGGGCACCTGCCCTGAGGGCCGCTTGCATGACTTGGGCTTTGCGCGTGTCTGCCGAGACAATGTGATCAGCCGCCAATGCCGAAATAACCGAAACGATGCGCTGGCATTCCTCTTCAACTGAAACAGTATCGGAACCGGGTCTTGTCGATTCTCCGCCGACATCAAGAATTTCGGCACCTTCATGTGCCAGTTGCTTGCCATGGGAAATTGCAGCCGCTGCATTTGCCAAGCGCCCGCCATCGGAGAACGAGTCAGGTGTCACATTGACGATGCCCATGACGCGTGAATGCGCCATGGCCAAACCACCAAAGGATGGTCGCAGCATGGTGATGTTTTGAAAGACTCGATTGCCGGATAATTCAGAAAAAGGAACAACCCGCCGCCCTGCTCCACGTTCGATTATTTCGACATGGGTGAAACCGACATGGGACATTCCACCCAAGGCACCAGCGCTTCCTAAGGCGATGAATGACCGCGCGTCGCGGCCAAATACGAGTGAGAGAGGTCGGTAATAGGTTTTCATACTCACTCGCTTCACCTCTCCCGCTTGCGGGAGAGGTGAGGTTTGCAATCAAGTCGTCTGTGGCTCCAGACCACCAGCCTTGCCACGCTTTGAACCAGCCCGTGGCACCGATGGTGTGCCCTTGTCGGACTTCTTGATTGGCGTTTCATCGCGGTTCAATTTTTCGCCGCGCAACAATGCTGCTACATCTTCACCAGACAGTGTTTCATATTCAAGCAAAGCCTTGGCAATGGTGTGCAAATCCTCACGTTTCTTCTTGAGGATGAGTTTCGCCGTCGCTTCACCCGTCAAGACCAGACGACGCACTTCTTCGTCGATGATCTGCGCGGTGCTTTCCGACACATTCTTGCTCTGGGTCACGCTATGGCCCAAGAACACTTCCTGTTCGTTAGCGGAATAACGCACACGGCCCAGCTTGTCGGACATGCCCCATTCCGTGACCATGGAACGGCCAAGCGATGTTGCCATTTGAATGTCGCCCATGGCACCGTTGGTCACGTTCTTTTCACCGCCGAGGATAAGCTCGGCTTCACGGCCACCAAACAAAACAGCCATGCGGGAT
>JANMEM010000162.1:0-2568 GCA_031376985.1 Hyphomicrobiales bacterium | reverse complement strand
GGCTGGGGGAGGTGCCGGAGCATTGGGAGGTCATTTCAATCAAATGGTTGTCACCAGTAAAACGCGGTGCCTCGCCCCGGCCGATTGATGATTCGAAGTATTTCGATAATGAAGGCGAATTCGCATGGGTGCGTATCGCTGATGTTTCTGCCTGTGATGGCGTGTTACGTGAAACCACACAACGACTCTCAGAGATTGGCAGCTCTCTCAGTGTGAAAATGGCTCCTGGCGAGCTTTTTGTCAGCATTGCGGGCACGGTTGGCAAGCCGTGCATCTCGGCAATCAAGGCATGTATTCACGACGGATTTGTTTACTTCCCCACATTGCAAATTGATCCACTGTTTCTTTATCGGATCTTTGAAGGGGGCATTTGTTATGGAGGGCTTGGCAAGTTCGGCACCCAACTCAACTTGAACACCGACACAATCGGTTCAATCCGGGTTGCGCTTCCTCCTGCTGACGAATTGAAACAGCTTCTCGCGTTTCTGGACCGAGAGACGGCGAAGATTGATGAGTTGGTGGCGGAGCAGCGGCGGCTGATGGAACTGCTGAAAGAAAAACGCCAGGCCGTCATCTCCCACGCCGTCACCCAAGGCCTCAACCCCAAAGCCCCCATGAAGCCCTCCGGCATCGAATGGATCGGCGACGTGCCGGTGGGTTGGGGTGTAGTTCCCCTTAAACACGTTTGCAGAATCGAGTCGGGCCACACGCCACAGAAATCCAATGAGAAGTATTGGGTGGAAGAGGATTGTTCCATTCCATGGATTTCGCTCAATGACACCAAAACGCTCGCGGCTCTGGATTTTATTGATGATACCGTGAGTAAGATTTCCGCCCTTGGGATGAGCAACTCCTCCGCACACATGATAGAGGCAGGCGCAGTTGTCATGAACCGGGATGGTGCTCGTGTGGGTCTCTCCGCGATTACAACCAAGCCCATGTGCGTTTCGCAGCACATTATCGCCTGGGTCTGTGGTGAATCTGTTTTCAATCAATATTTGCTCCACGTCCTCTATGCGATGAACGATGAGATTTACAGGCTCGCAGGGGGCGCAACAATTCCCACGATCGGCATGGGGGATATTAACGAAATGACCATGCCATTGCCGCCACTCAACGAGCAGAAGAAGATTGTGGAGTATTTGCTCTTGGAACGACAACGGTTCGACACCCTGACCGCCGAAGCCCAGCGCGCGATCGACCTACTGCAAGAACGCCGCACCGCGCTGATATCCGCCGCCGTCACCGGCCAGATCGACGTGCGCACTCTATCCAAAAAACAACCCGCATGACCCCGACACCCAAGACGATCCAGATCTTCCTGCCGGGCGGCGATCCGCAAGGCATCCGCGTGGCAGGGGATTTAGATCGCCCCGTTGGGGCTAGTTTCAACGGACGTCTGGATACCTGGGGCGTTGCCCCAGGCTGTGATAGGGCAGGCCTTTGGCCTTCTTTCAAAGCACCAGCGGTGCGATCCACCACAGCACCAACGGTGCAATTCATCACAGCCCGGGGCAACGCCCCGGGAACCATCCGTTACACAAAACGAGCCCCAACGGGGCGGCATAACCGCGCGACGTTAGGTCGCCCCGTTGGGGCTCGGGATGTGAATGGGTGCCATTCCCAGGGCGTTGCCCTGGGCTGTGATAGGGCAGGCCGTTGGCCTTGAAGAGGAGAGCCTTTGGCCTTGAAGAGAAAACGCTATTACGGAACTATCCATCATGCCGCAATCGCTTGCTCGTCTGCATTTGCATCTGATTTTCAGCACGAAACATCGTGAACGCTGGCTAACGGATGCCGTCCGCTCACCGCTTCACTCTTACATGGCAACCGTGTTGCAAAACATCAACTGTCCGCCGGTGCTCATCAACTCGGTGGAAGACCACGTGCATATCTTGTTTGAACTGGCCCGGACGGTCTCCGTCAGCGAAGCCGTGGAAGAGGTCAAAAAAAGCTCGTCCAAATGGATCAAGACCCAAGGGACGGCACTCGCCGGATTCTCATGGCAGGCAGGCTACGGCGTATTTGCCGTGAGTGAATCCAACGTCCCAATCGTGCGTGAGTACATCGCCAACCAACAGGAACATCATCGCAAGAAATCATTTCAAGAGGAATACCGCGCCTTTCTGGAACGGCATCAGGTGACATACGATGAGCGCTATGTGTGGGATTAGGTCGCAATTCCAGAGCGGATATCATTCATGTCGTTAGCCCGTTCATTTCACCACGTCCCATGAGCATCCACCACGAAATCAGCTTCGAGTCCGAAATCTGCCAGCACTTGTCGGAAAGCGGCTGGCATTACGCCGAGGGCGATGCGGCCGCCTATGATCGCAAGCTGGCGATCTATCCGCCGGATGTGCTGGCGTGGGTGCGGGAGACGCAGCCGAAAGCGTGGGAGACATTGGTGAAGAACCACGGCGCGCAGGCCGAGGCAACCCTGTTAGCCCGGCTGCGCGATCAGCTCGACCAACGCGGCACGCTGGATGTGTTGCGGCATGGGATCGAGTTGCTGGGGCTCAAGCAGCCGCTGAAACTGGCGGAATTCAAACCGGCGCTGGCGATCAA
>JANMEM010000107.1:0-4957 GCA_031376985.1 Hyphomicrobiales bacterium | reverse complement strand
CTGGACATTGGATACAGGTTCAAAACCGCTGTTGCGCCCGGGTGAAAGCACCAGTTTTGTCACCCGCATCTCGGCCCCACCGGAAGCGTCTCAAAAGCTACAGATTCGCTTTGCGAGAAGTGACGAGATTGGCTTAAACGGGTCGCATGACACAGCAAGCCTCAAACCGCCATAACATCGACGGATATCAGATTGACGTCCTGTTTTCTGAAATCGAAATCGCCGCCCGTATCCGGGAACTTGCCGTAGAGATAGCAGCACAGAAGCCGGAACGGCTTTTGGTGATCCCGATCCTGAAAGGCAGCTTCATCTTTGCGGCTGACCTCATCCGCGCCATGCACCATGCGGGTCTTTCGCCTGAAGTCGACTTCATGATTTTGGCGTCATACCGCGAGGGCACACGGTCTTCCGGCCGTGTCGACGTGTTGCGTGACATCGAAACGGAAGTGCAGGGCCGAGATGTTTTGCTGCTGGATGACATTCTGGAATCAGGCCGCACACTGGCTTTTGCCAAAGACCTGATCATGGCGCGGGGTGCCAAACGCGCCAACAGTTGCGTGCTGCTGAACAAGCCCGGTCATCTCGCCGCCAATATCAAAAGTGACTACACAGGCTTTGATTGCCCCGACAAATTCGTCGTGGGCTATGGCATGGACATGGCGCACCAGTTCCGGGAGTTGCCCTTCGTCGGCCATGTGGTGTCGGGACCCAAGGTTTAATCAGGCGCTGCTTAATCTTCTTCCCCAACTTGTTGGGGAAGTGCCCGAAGGGCGATGGGGGCCTTTCTTTGGAATGTGTTCGGCAAAGATTGCAATCGGCTCAATAGACCATCCAAAACCCCAGACAGGTTCTCGTAGATATCGGTGTTAGTGCAACGAAACACTGTGAAGCCTTTGGACATCAGGAAGTTGGCGCGCCGCTCATCGTATCGGATTTCGTTGCGTTCTCCATGGGTCGCGCCATCGACCTCAACAATCAATGCCTTTTCCCTGCAAACAAAGTCTGCAACAAATGGCCCGATTGCATACTGCCTGTTGAAGCGATAGCCACCGAGGCCGCGTTTGCGTATAGCGCCCCATAACTTCAGTTCGGCAGACGTTTGGTTCTTTCGCAAATTTCGCGCGAAATTCAATGGCCGGATGTTTTCCATGGCGTCCTCCTGAAGATAAGACGAAATAGAATGTAAATTCCGTCGCGAAGGTCCCCCTCCCCCCTTCGGGGTACTCCCCCAACAAGTTGGGGGAGAGGCCTGCAACAAATCCTTCCTCAACCCGTTGGGAAAGTGCCCGAAGCGCGATGGCGGCCTTTCTCTAATACATCCCACGCAGAAGGCGGTCGATGTAGGCTTTTTCCTGATCCGACAGGCCGCGCTCATTGGCTTTCGCGCGCAGCGTTTCCAGAATTTCGCGGGCCCGCTGCATGGCCTGTTCGGTTGGCAACATGTCCTTGTCCGGACCATCGTCGGGATTGCGGGTGGAGCGTGGACGACCAAGAGGGTCATCGTTGTTGCCACGACCTTCGCCATCCTTGGCGTCGCCGCTTTGCTGGCCTTGACCTTGTTTGCGCATTTCCTCCGCAAGCTGCTGGGCGCCTTTGCGGAGCTTGTCCAAGGCTTCGCCCTGTTTTTGAAGTGCACCCTCTTTGTCGCCATCCTTCAGCGCCTGGCCGGCTTCGCCCATGGCACGATCTGCATCATCAAGACTTTGATTTTTGCCGCCTTGACCGCGCAAGCCGTCCAGCTGCTTTTGCAACTGCTGTTGACGATCGGCCAAGCCTTTGCCCTTGCCTTCACCGGGCTTGTCGCCACCTTCGCCTTGCTGACCCTCTTGTTGACCTTGACCGGGCATGCGCTGGGTTTCATCCATGAGGCGCTGCTGCTTTTTCATCATGTCGCCCAAGCCCTGCATCATGTCGTCCATGCCGCCATCGCCACCGGCTTGCTGGTCTTGGCCACCGGGTTGCAAATTCTGTAACAGCTTGTCCAGCTCCTCCAGCATTTGCTGGGCCATGTCGTTGTTGCCGCTCTTCGACATCTCCTCCATGTCTTTCAACATTTTTTCGAGGTCTTCACGGGACACAGACTTGCCCTGTCCATCCTGCTTTGGCTGTGGCCCACCTTCGGCCGCCTGTTTTTCGGCCTGTTCCCGCATGGCGTCGAGATATTTGTTCATGGCACCTTTAAGCTTGTCCATGAGTTCAGCAATACGTTCTTTGGGAGCACCCTCGCGCAGGGCTTTTTCCAGTTCCTCTTTCAGGGATTTGAGTTCGGCCCGGAGATCAGACAAGGAGCCGTCTTCAAGCTTCACGGCCAAATCCCACATCATGTCCATGGCGTTGTGAATGTCGGTATAGCCTGACGCGTTGCGCAATCGCGAAGCGATGGCCCCCATCACGATGGAGGGCGTGTGGCCTTCAAACAATCCGGCGGGATAGAGATTGAGTGTATCTATCAACTGGCCGACATGGGTTGCACGTTCCGGAAACAGAACAAGTTCCTTGCGCTGTTCGATAAGCGCACGCGGCAATGGTTTTACAAATACACGTTCAGGGATTTTGAAGGTGACAGGCCCCGATTTGCCCTGTTGGCCAGCTGCGTCTTCTGCGGTCATGTTCAGGATCACATTGAAACCGGCCCATGGATGTTTAGCCAAATCAAAGCGCGACGTGCCTTTTTCATCTTTTGAATTGCCGCGCCGCATGGCGAATTTCAATTCAGGCGCATCAAACAGGAAAATGCCGTTGGACTCAAAACCCACTCCGCCATCCTGTTCGTCGGCGAGTTCGAGTTCGCCTGTGACTTTTCGTACGCCATAGTCGTCCTTGGTCTGCCACTTGAGTGTCAAATTGCCCTTGGGATCTGCCGATGGCTTTTCGGTGAGGGAGAGCGCTGGTGGTGTGTCCGGAAGCAATGTCACAGGCCAGCGGGCAAGTTCCTGAGAACCATCGGTCACGATGATCGTGGCTGGCCGACTGAGTGTGGCTTCCGCAGTCAAGGCACTGTTCCTGATTTCGGATTTCGACGTGATGTCGGTCAATTCAACTGTCGTGCCGGGGGACAGGAATTTGAGTTGCGGCTTGTCGGCACCTGAAACACGCAGTGTGAAAACTGAATTTTCAGGCACTTCAATATCGGAACCTGTGGCCAATTTCTCGCGGATCAATTGGCTGGTCAGCAAAAGCGGCGGACGACCCGTGTAAGCGGGCGGTTTCAACCAGGCATCAATTGCCAAGGGGACTGCTGGAATGGCTGGTGTCAGTCTTGCGGCTTCGCGCAGATTTTGTATGAGTGAGCCTTGACCCAGAAACAGTGCGGCAACCAAACCCAAGGCCACAGGCACACGCAGCGCATAGGGGTCAAACTGCCGCCAACGGGATTGCGGCGGAACCAGCTTCACGTTGTCGAGTTTTGCGAGTTGCCGTTGCGAGTGCTCCACCCACAGGCTTTCGGCACGGGGGTCCATGATCTCAGTCGCGAGGGAGTCGCCAGCGCTAGAGAGACCGCGATGGGAGACAGTTGCAGCAGTTTCAAGTTTGCGCAAGGCGTGCATGCGCTTGATGCGGGGAAGCCGGAACATTGGCAGCAATGTCCACAGCAGTGCAATCGCTGTTGCAGCGAGAATCGCCAAGCGCAGGTAAATCGGCAGGGCGTTCAATAACCCCGAAGCCAGGACAATGATTGCCAGACCCAGCAGCATGAGAGGTTTGGCCCAAGCCGACCACAGGTTCTCGAAACCCATGAAAATTTTTTGCCAGACCACCTTTCGGTCGAGGCGTTTCAGGTTCTCAGGGCGTTGCTCGTTTGTCATTGCCTCATACTGCTAACACAATCGGGCCGATTTGTGCCGCCTGTTAAATTGTTTGCCAAGGGGCAAGCCTGTCCAGCCCGATCAATTCTTCGTAACCTAGGCGTGGACGGACCACCGCATATTTATCGCCACGCACCAGAACTTCCGGCACGAGGGGCCGCGTGTTGTAGGTTCCGGCCTGCACTGCGCCGTAGGCACCCGCCGTCATGACGGCCAGAAGATCGCCCTGTTCCGGCCTTGGCATGCGGCGGTCCTTGGCAAAATAGTCACCGGTTTCGCAGACGCCACCCACCACATCGGCCACAATCATCTCCGATTCCTTGCGGCTTTCCGTGACGGGCCAGATGTCGTGATAGGCGTCATAAAGCGTGGGGCGGATCAGGTCGTTCATCGCGCCATCCTGAATCACAAAAATTTTTGTTTCCGTATCTTTCAGATAAATCACACGCGTCACCAATATGCCAGCGTTGCCGACAAACATGCGGCCCGGCTCCAGCACGAATTTCAATCCGAGCGGTCCAAGCACACGCTTCACCATGGCCCCATATTCATCAGGGTGCGGCGGCACGTCATTGTCGCCGCGATAGGGAATGCCAAGTCCGCCGCCCAAGTCGAGATGACGGATATGGTGGCCATCACTGAGCAGGGTTTTGGTCAGTTCACCCATCAGGGTATAGGCCGTTTCAAAGGGGGCCAGCGTGGTGATCTGACTGCCAATGTGCATATCAATGCCCGCCACATCAATGCCCGGCAGTTTGGCGGCATTGGCATAAACGTCGCGGGCGCGGGCCCATGAAATGCCAAACTTGTCTCCGGCCTTGCCCGTTGAAATCTTGGCATGGGTCTTGGCGTCCACATCGGGGTTGACGCGGATCGAGACTGTTGCCCGTTGGCCTACGCGATTGGCAACGGCGGAGAGCAATTCCAGTTCGGGTTCCGACTCAATGTTGAAGCAGGCGATGCCTTCTTTCAGAGCCAGCGCCATTTCACGGGCGGTTTTGGCCACACCCGAAAACACAATCTTGCGGGCGGGAACGCCTGCCATCAGGGCGCGGCGGAGTTCGCCTTCCGACACCACGTCCATGCCAGCTCCTTGCGCTGCCATGGTCTTGATGACGGCCTGATTGGAGTTGGCTTTCATGGCGTAGCAG